>CACXGH010000080.1 GCA_902767175.1 uncultured Ruminococcus sp. | reverse complement strand
TAGGACCTAAGACAAGAGAAAAGTTTGCAAAAGCTCTTGACGGTGCAGGTACAGTTGTATGGAACGGTCCTATGGGCGTTTCTGAGTGGGAAAACTTCGCTCAGGGTACTATTGCTGTTGCCAAGGCTGTTGCTGAGAGCGGTGCTATCTCGATCATCGGCGGCGGTGACTCTGCTGCAGCAGTTGAGAAGCTCGGCTATGCTGACAGAATGACACACATTTCAACAGGCGGCGGCGCATCTCTCGAATTCCTCGAGGGCAAGGTACTTCCCGGTATCGCTTGCCTCAACGAGAAATAATCAATAATGAATAGTGAATAATGAATAGTGAAAAATTATTCATGCTCTATTCTGAAAAGTAAGTTTTTTAAGGTTGAAGGGGTGGGGCAATGTCTCACCCCTTTATTTATATGACATAAAACAATTTATAAGGAGATAATCAACATGAACAAGGAACTCAGACAGGCTATTATTGCAGGCAACTGGAAGATGAACAAAACCCGCCCCGAGGCAAAGGCTCTTATTGAGGAGCTTAAGCCCATAGCTGCAAACGCAACCTGCGGTGTTGTAATCTGCGTACCCTTTACAAACCTTGAGACAGCTGTAGAGCTGACAAAGGGCACAAACATAAAGGTCGGCGCTGAAAACGTACATTTCGAGAAGAGCGGTGCTTTCACAGGTGAGATCTCCGCTGATATGCTTACAGAGATCGGTGTTGAATATGTTATTATCGGTCATAGCGAGAGAAGACAGTATTTCGGTGAGACAGACGAAACAGTAAATAAGAGAACAAAGGCAGCTCTTGCAGCAGGTCTTAAGCCTATCGTATGTGTAGGCGAGCTTCTCTGGGAGCGTGAGTGCAACATCACAGAGGAGGTTATCGCAAGACAGATCAAGCTTGATCTGTTTGATGTATCTGCTGATGACGTTAAAAAGACAGTTATTGCCTATGAGCCTGTATGGGCTATCGGCACAGGCAAGACAGCAACTGCCGAGCAGGCTCAGGAGGTTTGTGCCTTTATCCGTGCTACTCTTGCAAAGCTTTACAGCAAAGAGGTTGCAGATGCTGTTACAATTCAGTACGGCGGCTCTATGAACCCGAAGAACGCTGCAGAGCTTGTTGCTCAGCCTGATGTTGACGGCGGTCTCATCGGCGGTGCTTCTCTTAAGGCTGCTGATTTCGGCGTACTTCTTGAGGCTGCATCTAACGGCTGATAAGTTTAATGAGGACTCCGGAGCTTATCCGGAGCCCTTTATTAAAGAAAAAGGGCTTTTTGCCCGAGAAAAGAAATGCGGGAGGCTGAATAAATGAAAAAACCTTTGATTTTAATGATACTTGACGGTTTTGGCATAGGCACAAATTTCGGCAATGCTATCCGTGAGGCTAATAAGCCCAACATGGAGAAGATTTTCTCCACAAACCCGACTACACTCATTGCCGCATCAGGCATGGACGTTGGTCTGCCTGACGGACAGATGGGAAACAGTGAGGTAGGTCATACCAATATGGGCGCAGGCCGTGTTGTTTATCAGGAGCTTACAAGAATCAGCAAGGCTATCAAGGACGGCTCTGTCAATAATAATGAGGTACTTGTAAAAGCAATGAAGAATGCCGCAGAGGACGGAAAAGCCCTTCATGTTATGGGACTCCTTTCCCCGGGCGGTGTACACAGCCATATTACCCATATCTACGGCATTATCGAGATGGCTAAGAATATGGGCGTTAAGAATGTATTCCTTCATACCTTCCTTGACGGACGTGATGTACCGCCTTCAAGCGCTAAGGATTATATGGCTGAGGCTAAGGCAAAGCTCGAGGAAATTGGTGTTGGCAGGATAGCTACCGTTTCAGGCCGTTATTATGCGATGGACAGAGACACTAACTGGGACAGAGTTGAAAAGGCTTATGCTGCTCTTGTTTACGGCGAGGGTGTAAAGGCTGACGATCCTGTACAGGCTGTCGCTGACTCCTATGCAAACGGTGTTACAGACGAGTTCGTTATTCCTGTGGTTTGTGCAGAAAATGCAACTATCAAATCAGGTGATTCCGTAATATTCTGCAATTTCAGACCTGACAGAGCGAGAGAAATAACAAGAGCACTTGTTGATCCTGACTTTACAGGCTTTGAGCGCAGAAACGGATTCTTCCCGCTTAACTATGTCTGCATGACACAGTATGATGCAACAATGCCTAATGTAGAGATAGCTTTCAAGCCGCAGTCGCTTACCAATACATTCGGCGATTATATCTCGTCAAAGGGTCTGACACAGCTCAGAATTGCCGAAACAGAGAAGTATGCCCATGTTACGTTCTTCTTCAACGGCGGCGTTGAGAAGGTTTCAGAAGGTGAGGACAGATGTCTTATTCCTTCTCCTAAGGTTGCTACATATGACCTGCAGCCGGAGATGAGTGCTTATGAGGTTGCTAAGAATACCGTTGAGAGAATCGAGAGCGGCAAGTATGATGTAATCATTCTCAACTTTGCCAATTGCGATATGGTAGGTCATACAGGTGTATTCGAGGCTGCCGTAAAGGCAGTGGAGGCTGTAGATGACTGTGTGGGACAGGTAGTAAATGCTATTACAAAAATGGACGGTATTGCTCTTATCACTGCCGATCACGGCAATGCTGATAAGATGATAGAGGAGGACGGCTCGCCGTTCACTGCTCATACTACAAACCTTGTACCGTTCTGCGTAGTCAATCACCCCTGTGTACTCCGTGACGGCGGCAGACTTGCTGATATCGCACCGACCATGCTGCAGCTCTTAGGTCTTTCACAGCCTGAGGAAATGGACGGAAAGTCACTTATCAGATAAAACAGCATATAAAAATACCTCAGCATATCATCGGATATGCTGAGGATTTCTTTTTGGATTAACTTTCTTGTTTCAGGCTGTCATTCAGCACAGTCTCAAAGGCTTTTACCGCCGATTCACTGTCCTGAGCAACAACTACAAGGACATAGGGAAAATGAACGGCAACATTTGAGTTTACCTGCTGAGCCGATACCTGAGGATTTGATGTTTTTTCGTTCAGATAATCATGTATGGCTTCTTCAAGGTCGCTCTGGTGTTCACTGTCTTCCAGAACAAAGCAGGCTATTTCCGTTTCGGTGCCTGAATGTCCCGATACATACATTGCGTAATCTGTTACAGTATTCTGCGGTATTTCATAGTATCTTTGTATATTCTCCTTTGAAATGGAGGATAGGTTAGTATAATTCATCTTTTTGGTAACACCGTTTACAACCTCATCAGCAGAAAGCTTTAAATTATTTTCTCCTGTCCGTTTCTGTGCGTTCAATGAGATAATGATAAGAACAGCAGAGGTTATGAAAATAACGATCAGAGCAATTGCTGTCAGCAGCAGGTTCCTTTTTACGGATTTTTCTTTTGTTTTATTCTCAGCCATACGATCACCTCACTTTTCCAAAGATATTATTGCACACATACATTATAAAATGTCAGGGGCTTTTTTTCAACTACAATATTGTAACTCTTGCTTGTATTTTATAAAAAATCTGTCATAAAATTGGATAATTCGTGAAAAACGGCTGTTTTTAGTCGAAAAAAATCTTATCGTATTACATATGTTTATGACTATCACGGCAGAAAGAGAGTTTAATACCGGACTCCCATTAAAAGCAGTATAACAAGCGTCGATGTCCCCCGAGTCTCGCCTGCCGGCTCGGTCGGTGCTTCTGCCTTCGGCAGAGGTGTCCACCGGACAC
>CACXGH010000079.1 GCA_902767175.1 uncultured Ruminococcus sp. | reverse complement strand
GCAGGAGCTAAAGCTCCCCGACGTCTGTTGACGGCGTCGCTCGCTCCAATCAAGCGAGCTTGTTGGAGCTTTGCTCCTTGTTTAAAAGTATAAAGTGCCATAAATGCATAAAAAAGCAGCTGCCGATTCCGGCAGCTGTAATTTTTTAATTATACCTCAGGACCTGTGCTTATATTTATAACCACTGTAGAGCCGTACTTTTCCTTGTCTCCTGCTACATGGCTTGTGTAGCCTATAACCTTTCCTGCTTCTACAGTTTCACTTGATACATAGTTTCCTGATGCTACAAAGCCCTGTGCATTAAGTGCCTGTACAGCTGTTTCTACAGACTGTCCTGCTATGATAGGCAGCTCTCTGTCTGCTGAGCCCATGCTCACCGTAACAACGATAGTAGCACCCTTATTTGCGGTTATTCCGCTTTCAGGACTCTGTGACTTGATAACGCCTTCTTCATATTTATCGCTTATCTCGTCCTCGGTCTTGATAATAACATAGTCCGTGCTTCCGCTTAATTTTGTGATAACCTCATCATATCTCTGACCAACAAGGTTAGGAATAGAGATAAGGTCGGGGTTGTCGGGATCGACTACATTGTCGTCCTCGCTTTCCTCTGTTTTTCCTGTGATGAAGTTTGTGAAAGAATCGGGATTGTTTGATATCCAATAGATACCTGCACCCAAAAGAATAAGCAGGCAGGCAAGTACGGTGAGAATACCCCATACAAAGCCGGGTACACCGTCTTTCTTTCTTGGTGTGTAGTTATCAGCAGCTTCACTCTGTATGGCATTGCGGTTAGCCTCATTGCGGATAGCCTTTACTGTAGGAGCAGAGGAGAGCTGTGTACGCATTTCTTCAAAGGTTGAAATTCTGTTAAGCTTTTGTACCTGCAGTCCTCCGGCAAGTGCCGAAACAATATGCGGAGGAAGTCTCTTGAATACTGCAGTCGGAATAGAAAGCTTTCCGTCAGCCTTGCGTTCGTTGCTGTTTTCAGGCAAACGGCCTGTAAGCGCATAGAACAGGGTGGCTGTGAAGCCGTAAACATCGGTTGCCTCATCAAGAACACCGACATTATTATACTGTTCGGGAGCAGCACATCCGTCCATAAGCTCAGGCTCAAAGAAGCCTCCTGTCTGACGCATTTCCTTTAAAGCAAATTCAGTCAGTCTGAGTTTTCCTGAGGAAGTAACAACAAGATTTTCTGGTGAAATAGCATAATGGCCTATCTTTGCCGAATGGAGTAAAGAAAGGGTAGTGATAAGCGGCATAAAGAGAGGTCTTGCCGTGTTCCAGTCAATACTTCCGTTTCTTCTGTTGATATACTCTGTAAAGGGTATAGACTCATAGTATTCTGATACGGTATAGGAAACGTTATTTTCGCTGAAAATATCAAATATAGGAGCAATAGCGCTAAGCTCTCTCAGTCTTGCGATGTTTCTGTAATAGCTGAGAAATTCATCGTTGAGCTTATTGAACTGATCCTCATATCCGCCCCTGATAACTACCTTCTTTTTTCCGCTTGCCCTGCCGCAGATACCTGCAGGCATGAACTCGCTTATTATTACAGGAGAGTTCATGGTTTTGCTGTAGGCTAAATATTTAGCGCCCTCACCGTTGTTGGTAAGTTTTTTGCCTACAATGTAGTTTCCTCCCTGAAGCTCCGTTCCAAGAGGTATATAGGGAGCGTTTTGTATTGTATCTTTGTCAAAACCGCAGTGTGGACAAATCTTTTCTCCGTTATTATTCTGCATACAGCCAAGACATAGCTGTGACATATTATAACTCCGCCATTCTCCGTACTGAATGTTTACAGACAAAGCTGTACGGACCACTCTGCCTGTTATATCTTAATGATTATAGCACAAACAATATATAAAATGCAAGGTTTTAACTCTTTTTCTTTCTTAGAATTACAAAATTGTAAATACGGCATTTTCTGCGGTTAAGAGTATTTTATCCTAAGGTAATACCGCACAGAGATAGTGCCGCAGATGCGCAGCAGATTTTTTCGTCAGATTGTATCAAAATACCGCAGGAATACTGACG
>CACXGH010000078.1 GCA_902767175.1 uncultured Ruminococcus sp. | reverse complement strand
TGTCCGGTGGACACCTCTGCCGAAGGCAGAAGCACCGACCGAGCCGGCAGGCGAGACTCGGGGGACATCGACGCTTGTTATATCATACCATGTCCGGCTTCAATTTTCAATATTCTGCACAATTTTATTTTCATTATTTTCCTGAAAATTGTCCTTTTTCTACTGATTTTTCCTCAGAAAAGTAGTATTGTCTTATCATATTATCTGCACCATATCAAACTTCAAAGGAAACGGCACAGACAGCCGAAGCTGCCTGTGCCGTTGTTTGCACATAAGACCGGTATACGGAAACTTACTTAGTAACCTTTAATGTCAGATACTTAGTCTTTACTGTTCCTGCTGTATCCTTAGCCATAACACGAATGTTATAGGTTGTAGCAGAACCGGGCTTGATTGTTACAGACTTATTTGTGCTGTAGCTCTGAGCTGTCGTATAAGCTGTAGCCGATGTCTTCTTATAGCATACATTATACTTAACAGTACCATAACCGCCTGTTGAAGCGCATTTAACGATAACTGACTTGCCAAGCTTTACAGAAGCTGCCGAGATCGTTGAGGAGTTAGCAAGTGTCTTGTAAGCAATTACCTTGAATTCCTTTCTTGCAACTGAACCTGCCTTATCCTTTACCTTTACTACGAGGTTGTATGTTGCTGCTGCACTCGGAGTAAATGTGATCTTAGCGGTTGTGCTGTAGTTCTTGAGTGTTGTATAAGTTGTTGCTGTAGACTTTTTATAGTATGCAGCGTATGTGTACGGAGCTGTGCCGCCTGTTGCTGCACCTGTGATAGTAACTGATTTGCCGACAAGTACCTTAGAAGCAGATACCTTAGATGCATTTGCAAGAGCTTTTATTGCTTTAACTGTCAGGTCTTTAGTTGCTATCTTGCCTGCGCTGTCCTTAACCTTTACTCTCAGTGTATAGGAAGTAGCTGCTGCGGGCTTGAACACCATTGTTGCTGAGCTGCTGAAACCTCTGAGAGTTGTGAAGGTAGAAGCTGAGGTCTTCTTATAATATGCAGCGTATGTGTACGGAGCTGATCCGCCTGTTGCTGCACACTTGATCGTTACAGCCTTGCCGAGTGTTACAGATGTTGCTGATACCTTTGAGTTATTAACAAGTGCCGGAGCTGTTGCTGTGATAGTGAAGTCCTTGCTGACTACATTATCCTTAGCATCTTTTACCTTTACACGAACCGTATACTTGCCTGCTGTTTCAGGTCTGAAGTAGATCGTTGTACCTGAAGCAAATGTTCTGAGTGTCTGATAGTACTTAGCTGTTGACTTCTTTGTGTATACAGCGTATGTATAGGGAGCTGTGCCGCCTGTTGCTGCACCTGTAACAGTAATTACCTTGCCGGCAACTACTGATGTCATGTTGACTTTAGAGCTGTTGGCAAGTGCAGGAGCGGTTGCCGTGACAGTGAAGTCCTTGCTGACTACATTATTCTTAGCATCCTTGACCTTAACACGAACAGTATACTTGCCTGCTGTTTCGGGTCTGAAATAGATCGTTGTACCCGAAGCAAACGCTCTGAGTGTCTGATAGTACTTAGCTGTTGACTTCTTTGTGTATACAGCGTATGTGTAGGGAGCTGTACCGCCGGAAGCTGCACCTGTAATTGTTACTATCTTACCTGCCACTACAGAAGTAGTATTGACTTTGGAAGCGTTCTTGAGTGTTGCTGCTGCAGTTGCCGTAATTGTATAATCCTTGATACCGGTGTTGCCCTTAGCATCTTTTACCTTGATTCTGATGTTATAGGTGCCGGCTGCTGTCGGTCTGTATGCAGCAGAAGTAGCTGTGCTGAAATCTCTGAGGAGTGAATAGTAGGTGTAGCTTGACTTCTTATAGTATATAGCATACTGATAAGGAGCTGTACCGCCTGTTGCGCTGAGGGTAATTCCGATAGCCCTGCCTGCCTCGACCTTTGTAGCAGATAACTTCGAGGTATTGGTTACTGTTGTCGCTGCAGCCTTTGTTGCCTTGATCGTGAAGTCCTTGGAAACTATATTGTTTTTGGAATCCTTTACCTTTACTCTTACGGTATAGGTTCCGACTGCCTTTGGCTTGAAGTTGATCGTTGCTGTAGAAGCGAAATCTCTGAGAGTAGTAAAGTATGTAGCTGTAGAAGCCTTATAATATGCTGCATACTTGTAGGGTGATGTACCGCCTGTTGCAGCACCCGTGAATACTACATACTTACCGAGTGTCACACTTGTAGCATTGACCTTGGAAGAATTCTTGAGAGTTGATGCTGCGTTGGTAACTGTAAGGTTGAAATCGGAATACTTCTTTGTTCCCTTTGCATCTTTTACATATACACGGATATTGTATACTGTGGGAGATGCGGGTTTGAATGTTACAGATGTCTTTGTGCTGAAATCAGAAAGGAGAGTATAGTAGGAAGCAGAGCTCTTCTTATAATATACAGCATAGTTATACGGAGATGTTCCGCCTGATGCCGCACATTTAACGGTGATGCTGCTGCCGTATGCTACTGTCGATGCGGAAAGACTTGACTTGCTTGTAAGCGCTGTTGTAGTTCCGGAGCTTGTTACCTTAACTACGAAGCTCTTTTCCTTTACAGTGTTTTTCGCATCGGTAACTCTGACCTTAACATAGTAGGTGCCTGCCTGTGTGGGAGTATATGATGCGCTTGTTGCTGTGCTTTCGCTCTTGAATGTTCTGTAATATGTGTATGAGCTGAGCTTATAGAGATATGTGTACTTATAGGGCTTGGTACCGCCTGATGCAGCACCTGTCAGGGTTATGCTCTTGCCGAGTGTTATAGATGTTGCAGAAACCTTGGAATTATTTACAAGCGGATCTGTAGGACCATCTATTATTTCTTCCTCGCCCTCTGCCGTAAAGTACTTACTGCTTGTAGCCGTATTTCCTGCGGAGTCTGTTACTACGCACTTGATAGTGTGCTTCTTGGCTGTACCGGGTGTCCATGAATAAGTATCAGTTGTGCTTGAAGCCTGTACCTGAGTACCGTCTACATAGAAAGCATACTTATAAGGAGCTGTACCGCCAACGCCGATACCCTTAAGTGTGAGCTTGGTTGTTGTAAGCTGAGGAGCTGATCTGTCAGCACCGAAGTTTACATCAAGCACATCAGGATCGGGCTTAACGATAATTGGGCCTCCGCTCTTGCCTACGCTTGCAAGCGGAACTGTGATCTTATCAGCATCTGACTTCTCACCTGATGTTGAATCGTCCTTTTCATAAGGCTCTGTTGCATTATCAAGCATTACGTTATCATTCGGGAGACAGCCCATACCGCTTGAGCCGTATGTGCAGACTGCCATAAGACCGATACCGTTGGAGGAAATATCGGAAGCCGAGATACCGAGATACTTGAGGGGAATAGTTACGATGCTGAAAGTATCCTGAGACTTGTCGTGACCTGTCGTAAGGAAGTCTACCCAATTGCTTGAAGTACTCTCGATATCGGCAGGCTTATAGCCCTTATAGCCGTTATCGTTGATACCGTTCATTGTTGTGCCGAAGAAGCCGTCCTCCCATGTGACTGAGAAGCCGTCAAGGGCTTTCTGATAGCCCGGAGCATATGCCTTGTCCTTGTCGTAGTTGATCAGACCGTTTGTTACGGGGAAGATTGCTACGTTGTCGATACCCTCCTTCGGAGAGTACATTACAACTCTGTCGACCTTTGTGTCGCCGCCGAAGGTAACGTTGGAGTTCCATACAGTCTTCTGATCCGCATCATTGGTAGAACCATCTGTATAGTCGCCTGACTTTACATCGATGAGGATCATCTGCGGGATATCAGCGTCAGCGCCGTTGGGCTTGCCTCTGCCCGTCTGGGGAGCCTCCTGCTCAGGAGCGATAACGTCCGTTACATTGGTATACTGTATACCTACATAAAGGTTGGTGTCGTCCCATGCTGCATAGAGAGCATAGAGGTCAAACTTAGGAGCTTCGTGAAGTCCTCTGAATGCACCGGGATCGTCATTTGCAACACCCTGTGCTACAAGTGTCTCGGCTGTGAAATCAGATGCACTCTTGATTGTCTTATTAGCACCGACATTGCCGTTGGGATTTGTAGAATAATATTTGCTGGTTGATGCTGTTGATGAAGATGTTGTCTTAGGAACGAACTTCTTATCGTATGTAAAGGTAAAGTCCTTTGAGCCTGATGAGCCCTTAGCCGTTGCCTTTACTGTAATTGTTGAATCACCGATCTTGCCTTCGCCGATCGTTACTGTCTTGGAGCCTGTAAAGCTCTTTACAGGGCCGTTATCCACACTGTAAGTACCGCTTGTTGCGTTCTTGAGTGTAAGAACGATATCGGTAGTCTCTGTTGAGAAGCTTGTACCGCTTGCCTTATCAACTGTAACAGAAGGAGTACTTGTATCACCGCCGCCTATTACCGTAACAGTTGTTTTAGCTGTTGCGCTGCCTGATGAATCCTTAGCTGTTACTGTAACCGTAACTGTACCTGCCTCTGTAGGTGTCCATGTTGCTGTGGCACCCGAAGCGGTGAGTGCAGTTGAGCCTGCTGTAAACGAATATGTTACCGTACCTGAAGCACCTGAGGGTGTTGCGGTAAATGTAACCGTATCGCCTACTGAAACGCTTGATGATGAAGCCTTAAGAGTTACCGAAAGGGAAGGTCCGGGTTTTACATAAGGATCCCATGTATTGCCTGATGAGTTATAGATCATGGAAACTCCGCCGATAGAAAGGCCCGGCTCCCTATCAGCCGGATATCTGTTGGTATCTGAGCCTGTTCCGTCATTGAATATAACTCTGCCGCTTTCATAGCCTGATACATCAAGGCTCCATGTGTCGCCGCTCTGAGTCATCTTTGTACCGGGCCATGCCGACATTGACTTAGCGCTTTCGCCATCGCCTGTATATACATAAGCATATACATTGCTCCATGTGGTCTTAGCGTATACCGAGACAGAAGAGCTTTCGTCCTTCTTGGTGTATGTACCCTTAGCGGTAACCGATGAGCCGTCTGAGCCTGTACCTGTTACTGTAAGTGTAACGCTTGTACCTGCCGATACGCCTGCGCCGAATGTGATAGCCTGACCTGATGTACAGCTTCCCGAATCACCGTCTGATGTGGTGTAGGAAAGGTCTGTCACTGAGGAAGCGTTAACCGTTACGGACATAGTATCCGTAAATGTACCGCTTGAGGGTGAAAGAGTTATCTTTCCGGAGGGAACGGGAACATCGCCGGGATTGTATACAACTGCGATACCTGTGTCACCTACATGACCTGAGATCGTATCGGCTGTAACTGTCCATGTTGAGCCTGTGATCTCATCAGTGTATGTACCTGCAGCAACTGTGCCGCCGCCGTTGGGAACTGTAACATCTCTGTTTCCGCCGCTGCCGAGTACGACGACTGCACCCTTTGATCTGCATACTACAGATGCTTCACTTGTTGATGTGAAGTAATCGGGTGAGCCGTTCATGGCATTCTTGAAGTGGTTAACGGCTGCTACTTCCTTAGATGTGAAGTGTGTGCTGCCCTTTGCACCGATCGAGATGCTGTCCTTATCTTTAGAAGAAGGACGTGAAAGATAAAGTGCTACTATACCGTTGCGGCTTCCTGCTATAGCATAAGCTCTGTCGATATTGTTCTGGCTGATATCATTTGAGTAGCCCCAATCCTTATTGTTTGACCATGTATCGTGGCTTTCTGCCCAATATACGAGTCTGCTGTTGGAAAGTCCCATCCATGTGCCGCAGTAATTGCCGAAAGCATCGGGTGCCTTGCCGTCGTTGAATGAATTGCGGAGAGTCATGCCGTAGGGGCTGTCGGTAATTCCTATGTAGTTGGAATACTCTTTCATTACCGATATAGCCTGATCTCTCTGTGTGTCAAAGGAAAGACCGGGGTTGTTGAGTATCTCGCCGTAGTACCACAGGCTCTTATCTGCGGTTACTGTCGGCCAGAAGTTATCTCCCTCACTCGGAAGACCTATGTGCTTTGCTGCATCGAAACGGATACCGTCTACACCTACACTCTTAAGCTCCTGGATGTAGTTATAAACAGCCTCCTGAACGTGTGAATGCTCTGTATTGAGGTCAGGCATACCGATCTTTCCGTGTGTTACACGGTAGCGGTCGCCGTCATCTGCACTGTAGTCCTCTGTGTGCCAGTACTCTGAGCCCTTAAGGTCGTCCTGAATATTGCTGTGGTCGCCTGCAAGATGGTTGGCAACAACGTCGGCAATGACCTTTATGCCATATTTTTCTGCCTCAGAACAAAGGCTTGCCAGTGAGCTCTTGTCGCCCATTGCATTGGATCCGATATAGAAGCCGAGCGGCTGATAGAACCACCACCATGCGCCTGTGCCTGCCGTTGCCTGCGAAGGCGATACCTGTACCGAAGTGAAGCCTGCTTCTGCTATTTCGGGAAGCATTGCCTGTACATCACTGTACTTCCAGCAGAAGCAATGAAGAATGTTGCCGTCCTGAATGTTGTCGCACAGTCCGTAATCAGTTGCTGCAAAGACATCTGTGTTTACTGCCGGAGCAAGTGCGCTGCCAAGTCCGGTAAAAGTCGTAGCAAGGATAGCTGCCGAAAGTGCCACGCTTGCGACTTTGCTGCCGATACGGAAACGACTTGACTTTGTTTCATTGTTCATTAGAAAATCACACTCCTTTTGTCGTTGTTCTGTTTTGTTCTTCCTCCAAAAAGCCTGTTAGTATATCCCTTCTGCAATGTGCCCAAAATTCCGCATATTGACACATTGTATATACTATAGACCTTTGTTTACATTATTGTAACATCTTTATCTTTAATTTGTAAAGCAATTTCAGTTCACATTTAGTTTTATGAGGCTGTTTTTTGGTATTATTTTTAGCTTAATGAATAAAAAGTTTGTCATTTATAACAATAGCAAATACTATTGTATTTCTATTTTGACGAAAGATAGAATATTTTTTAAGCATTTCCAACAAATGTCACGTTCTTGCTTTGGCTATTTCTGACAAAAATTATTTTTAGCAACTTGCACAAATTTTCACAAAAGGTTGGCTTTGGCTTACTCATTTTAACGGTATTGTTTTTCGGTCTGATTTTGTATAAAATGACAGATTTTTTCATTATTTTTCGTATTTCCGACAGTTTTTGTCATTTAATTCAAAACTCTCATAAGCGGCATTGTATTTTTTGTCGGATTATTGTATGATATTCATAGACATAATATTTGCAATAAACTGTATACAATGAAGCACTTTCAGAATATACAGCTTTTATAATATTTTAATATTTATACACAGGAGTTGCTGTAAATGAGAAAGACAAAAATAATCTGTACGCTCGGTCCTTCTACCGAGGACGAAAGCGTACTCAGAGAGCTTATGCTCAGCGGAATGGACGTTGCAAGGATCAATATGTCACACGGCACACACGGGGAACATAAGAAGAAGATAGACTCGGTAAAGAAGCTGAGGGCTGAACTTGATCTGCCTGTTGCCGTTCTTTTGGACACAAAAGGTCCGGAGATACGCACGGGCAATTTCCCTGAAAAGGTATTCCTTAAAACAGGTCAGGACTTCACCCTATGCACAGAGCCTTGTGACGGTGACGCCCAACACTGCTCTATAACATTCAGCGGTCTGCCCTCAGATGTCGATATCGGCACAAGGATACTTATTGATGACGGACTCATCGAGCTTAAAGTCACGTCAAAAACTGACAGTCAGATTCACTGCAGAGTCCTCAACGGCGGACCTGTTTCCTCTCATAAGGGCATAAATGTTCCCGGTGTTTTCTTATCATTGCCTTTTATGAGTGAGCAGGACAAAGCCGACCTCGAATTCGGTGTTGAACAGGGTGTTGACTTTGTAGCCGCATCATTTACGAGAAACGCTAACGACATAAACGAAATGAAGTCCGTTCTCGCCTCTCTCGGCGGTGATGATATAAGAATAATCGCCAAAATCGAAAATAAAGACGGAGTAGATAATATAGACGAGATACTCAGAGTAGCTGACGGAGTTATGGTAGCAAGAGGAGACCTCGGTGTCGAGATACCTATTGCGGAAGTACCGATCATTCAGAAAAGAATAATCAAAAAGACAAGGAACTCCGACAAGCCTGTAATAACCGCTACACAGATGCTCGATTCCATGATAAAGAATCCCCGTCCGACAAGGGCAGAAACGACCGATGTCGCCAATGCTATCTATGACGGCACAAGTGTCATCATGCTCTCAGGTGAGACAGCCGCCGGTGCATTCCCTGTTGAAGCTGTCCGCACAATGGCAAATATTGCCGAAATAACAGAAGGCCATATCAACTATATTGACCGTTTCAAAAGGCTCGATATGCAGGAAAGACCTGATGTCACCTCTGCTATTTCACACGCCGCCTGCACAACGGCACACGACCTCGGAGCTTCGGCAATAATAACCGTATCCAAGTCAGGCATGACCTCCCGTATGCTGTCAAAGTACCGCCCGAACTGTCCTATCATAAGCGGTACACCAAGCGAGAGAGTATGGAGACAGACAAATATGTCATGGGGTGTTATTCCTATAATGATAGAGGAAAAGAGCAACACCGATGAACTTATCGACCATGTTATTACAGCCGCTCAGAACAAGAGACTTCTCAGCAACGGTGACCTTGTCGTTCTTACTGCAGGTGTTCCCCTCGGCGTTTCGGGAACGACCAACCTAATGAAGGTACATCTTGTAGGCAATATACTCTGCAGCGGAAAGACTATAGTAAACGACCTTTCCGGACACGGTCATCTTCTCGTCTGCCACAGTGACGAAGAAGCCCTCGAAAACTTCAAGGAAGGTGAGATACTCGTAATTCACGAAACAAACAACGATCTTCTTCCTATAATGAGAAAGTGTGCCGGTATTATCACCGAAACAGACGGACTGAACTCCCATGCGGCTATAGTCGGACTTGCCCTGAACAAGCCCGTAATTGTAGGTGCTTCAAATGCAACTCTGATACTCAAAACAGGAACAAACTGCAATATCTATGCCGGAAAGAGCGTTGTCACGACAGCTACGACAAAGTTCTGATAATAATATTTTCAATTAAATCCTGTTCAATATGACGAAACATATGAAAGTCAGTAAGACGCTGATTGGATCCGGTGCCTGTATTGCGCCGGCATTTTTCGTCCGGTTTTTGTGCAAGATATGGAAAAAGGGCAAGCAAGACAGGTGCTGAGCCGAAAGGCGTGATTTATTCAGCGATTCCTTAATAAATAATAAAAGCTTCGCACGGGATCTTCTCAACTCCCGTGTGAAGCTTTTGTTTTTTCTCCGTCAGTTTTCATCGGCCTGCAGCTTTTCTTCAAAATATGCTTCAAGTATCTTTCTTGCCGTAGTTACAGCCGCACCGCTCTTTGCCCCATGCTCTATCATTACCGCTACGGCTATTTCGGGCTTATCGTAAGGCGCAAAGCATATAAAATTTGAATGGTCAGAGCCGCTGTTCTCCGCTGTGCCTGTTTTGCCGCCTATCTTTATCGGAAAATCCTGCAATGATATATAATTTCCTGCCGCAAACAGCATTCCGTCCCTCACAGCGGCAAGATTTTCAGCACTTACCCCCATATCGTCCACCTGCTCAGCTTCAGTTTTATATACTGTTTCATCTGTCGAATACTTCACTACCCTGTCGACCGTATGTGCTTTCAGGCGCTTTCCTCCGTTTGCTATAGAAGCAGTATATACGGCAAGCTGCAGCGGTGTGAACTGATTATCAGACTGTCCTATTGCTGCAGGCGACACAGACCCTGTATACCATTCACTTCCCATAAGCTCACTATACTCAGGTCCTGCAAGTGTTCCCCTGCTTTCAGCAACTTCTACTCCCGTTTTTACACCGAGACCGCACCGTCTGGCATATTCGTCAAGCTTATCTATCCCTAAAAGCCTTCCTGTCTCAGCAAAGAATACATTGCATGAATATTTCAGAGCGTGCTTTACGTCAATTTCCCCGTGATATCCCATGCACCACAGACTCAGTCCTCCCGTTGTATATACTCCTTCACAGTTTATCATTGTCTCTGTCGTAATTTTCTTTTCCTGCAAAGCAGCACA
Source organism: uncultured Ruminococcus sp. (assembly GCA_902767175.1). Classification (GTDB taxonomy): domain Bacteria; phylum Bacillota; class Clostridia; order Oscillospirales; family Acutalibacteraceae; genus UBA1213. Next base: position 8,249 of record CACXGH010000078.1, on the reverse strand, counting down.
GGCTGTAAGCGGCTTGAATGTTGAGCCGGGAGCAAGTGCTCCCATGAATGCCCTGTCAAAAAGAGGCAGTGCTTCATCAGATGCAAGCTTCTGATAATCCTCATAAAAGCTTGATATGTCATACCAAGGACAGCTTGCGGCACAAAGCACCGAGAAGTCGTCTATTTTTACCACAACGGCGGCTCCTCCCTTACAGTCCGCTCCGCTGCCCTCGTCTCCAATCTGCTCTGCAAAGTCGTTTGCGTCTTTTACAGCCTCCTGCAGTGCCTTCTGCGCAGCTCTCTGCAGGCGTATATCTATAGTCAGATATACCGAATTGCCTGCCTGTGCGCTTTCTGTCGAAACAAGCTCCGCCTCTCCGCTGTCATTTATTTCATAGGTACGGCTGCCTGCCTTGCCTCTCAGCTCTTCCTCAAGTGCATATTCAATGCCGCTTTTTCCTACAATGTCATTATAATCGTAGCCCTTGTCCATGAGCTGTTCGTATTCCTTCTGAGAAATACTCCCTGTCACACCCACAAGATGAGGCGCTGCATCTCCGTTTATGTATTGTCTGACTGCACAAGCCTCGGCAGTTACTCCCTTCTCTCCGCTCATTCTTTCAGATATTACGGACGCAGTCCCTTCCGACAAACCCTCTGCGAATATATACGGCTGACTGCGGCTGTATCCCGTTTTAGCCATATTATACCTCACACTGATTATTTTCCTTTGCTGTTCTTGGGAATACTCATCACATTCGTACATTTCAGACAGTCTCTCCATACATTCCTCAGCAGAAGCATAGGGATTGACATTCAGGCTGTCCCTGCTTTTGAGTGACCTTACCTCGTCCTGTTTTTTTTCGTCAAACTGATATACTCCGTTTTCATCAATACAGACAGGAAGCTCGTCCTTCCATTTTTCTCCGCATTTCTCAATAAGTTCCGTAAGACTTACTATAATATCATTAAGCTTGTCATTGTTTAAAAAAAGCTTGTTCATAACAATTCTGTAGCCTGTCAGATTCACAGCGAGCGGCTCGCCGTTTCTGTCGTATATTTCCCCTCTGACAGGACTGCCTGTAATAGTATATGTTTCACGCTCACTATAGCTTTCGTCATACATTCCCGACTGAACTATCTGCCATTGGATAAGCCTCGCAGTGAACAGTGCCGTCACCGTCAGCAATACCGCCGTTAAAACGGCAAATCTTTTTCCTGTTCTCTCTGTTCCTTTACCTTTCTTCAAGAGAACTTACCTCTCCTTCATGAAATCTCTTCTTCGTACTGTACTTTTTCTGTACATCAGCCCATTCAGCCAATAGAAAACAGGCACAAACGCAATTGTATAGATTATTCTCGAAAGATAGTGCCTTACAAACCAGCTCCCTGCGTCCGGATAACCTGCAGCCATATAAAAAAGCATAAACTGCACAAGAATAACAGCAGTGCAGACAGCCCCCGATACCGCAAGAACTGTAAACAGGCTTTTTCTTATATATTCCTTATACAACATACTTATCAGAAAGCACATCACCGACAGGGCTATCCCGTAATAGCATATACCTCCGCTGTAAGATAAGTCCGTAAGCAAACCGCAGACTGCTCCGATAACTACCGACGGAAGCTCCTCCTCAGATACGCTTATCACAACAGCCACAGCCGCAAGCGGTAAACCCTTGCCGCCGAAAAGCTCAGGCATTATTCCGGGAATTACCTGTATGATATATGCTGCCGCTATCTCTGCCGAGTATACAATGTACCTCAGTTTTGCGGACTTTCTCATGCTTTCCCTTCCTTCATCGGGACTATCCCTCTTTTTTGTCGTTCTGTTCGTTTTTATTTATATCGCCTTTTCCGCCGAAGTCTATCACTATGACAGCAGAGCGCACGGCTGCAATATCCTCAAACGGCGCTATAACCGCCATAGGTACAGCAGTAATATCATCAAGCTTTATTTCCTTTACCGTACCTATTTTGATATTCTTCGGAAAGATTCCTCCTCTGCCAGATGTCACAACGATATCGCCCTCGCTTCCTTCTCTTGCCGAAAGTTCCCCGAGCGAGGTCATTCCTTCATCACAAAGCGCAGGACTTCCGTTGATTATTCCCGAGGTTCCCGTCCTTTTTATGACAGCACCGATATTCACATCGGGCGAAAGCACAGTAACGACCCTGCAGCAGCTCCCTGACACCTCGCTTACTCTGCCGATAAGCCCGTTTTCCGTCATAACGGTATCGTCCTTCCTGACACCGTCATCACTGCCTTTATCCAAAGTAAAACCATAGAAGTTTTCATTCGGGTCTCTGCTTATTACAGAAGCCGTCACAAGCGTAAGGTCCGGGTCATTCTTTTTTATCTCGTAAAACTTTGAAAGCTCTTTATTCTGAGCCTTGACCTCATAATAATCAATAAGCATATCCTGAAGCCTTCGGTTTTCGTCTCTCAGACTGACTACCTCATCTTCAAGCTCCTCACGGCTTTTAGGCAGTTCAAACGCATCGGCGGCATAATTGGCTCCGCCTGAAAAAAACTGCTGAATCGGTGTAAGTATCCTGTCCATGAGCAGGTTTCTGATATAGGTGTTTCCTGCCGGTATTACGGAAACAGCTATAAACACCGCAAGAATGCCCCCAAGCACCTTGAAGCTTCTTTTTCTGAAAAAGCTTAGCATTCCACACCCTCCAGACTATTCACAGGGCTGCAATAAACAGTAAAAGTAACTCTTAATCACAAAGATAGACATTGTCATATTTTGTTCTGAGCCGTCACACGTTCCGCTCAGTGCAGAAGCCGTTTTCTCTTTCTTCTTGCTCTTTCCGTAAGAGTATCGATTCTTTTTCCTGCTCCCTCCGCTACGCATTCAAGCGGTCTTTCCGCGGTATGTACAGGCATTCCCGTCTCCCGTGCTACAAGAAGCTCAAGTCCTCTCAGCATTGAACCTCCTCCTGTCAGCATTATGCCGTTGTCTATTATATCTGCAGACAGCTCTGGCGGACACTGTTCAAGTGTTGTCCGTATTGCATCAATTATCACCGAAAGAGGGTCTGCAAGCGCATCACGCACCTCAGGTGCGCTTATCTCGACATCTTTTGGAAGTCCGTCAAGAAGATTGCGCCCCTTTATTGTCATTCTGCCTTCTCCTTCATACGGATATGCGGAGCCTAACTGCAGCTTTATATCCTCCGCTGTCCGTTCTCCTATCAGCAGATTGTACTTTTTCTTGATATACTGCATTATCGCTTCGTCAAACTTATCCCCTGCGACCCGTACAGAACACGCTGTTACAATATCGTCAAGTGAAATCACCGCAACCTCAGACGTTCCTCCGCCTATGTCTACTACCATACTTCCTCTCGGTTCTTCAACAGGCATTCCTGCTCCGATAGCCGCCGCCATAGGCTCCTCTATAAGCTCCGTCTGTCCTGCTCCTGCCTGATGTACCGCGTCCTCAACTGCTCTGCGTTCGACCTCTGTACAACCTGTCGGTATGCAGATAACTATTCTCGGCTTACTGAAGCCTGCACCTCTTATCACCCTGCGGATAAAATGCTCAAGCATTGCCGCTGTGATGTCAAACTCCGCTATAACTCCGTCTTTAAGCGGCCGTACCGCTTCGATCGAGTCCGGTGTTCTGCCAATCATTTCCCGTGCCTGTGTGCCTACTGCAAGAACTCTCTGTGTGTTTGCGTCTATCGCAACAACAGACGGCTCTCTCATGACTATCCCCTTGTTTTTCATATATACAAGTGTATTCGCCGTACCTAAGTCTATTCCTATATCCTTTGAAAACATTCCCTGTTCTCCTTTCGGGCAGAGGTACTCATCTCCGCCTTTTTCCTTGCCGTACATGCCGTCATCTGTTTTTCCTGACTGCAGAAAATATTATAGCTCTGAGAAAAAGTCGAACTCAACAAAAAAATGTCATACCTCTTTTTTCTGCTTAAACATTAAAAAACAGGGCAATGCTTTCCTTTTTTTGGTTATTCTATGGACTTTGCCGACATTTTTCTTCAAATATCACAGCTTTCCGCTTGAGCCGAAGCCCTGTGCACCTCTCTGTGTTTCTCCAAGCTCCTCGGCTTCGACAAATTCAGCACATACAACAGGCATTATAACCATCTGTGCAACTCTCTCATCAGGCTGTATGGTATACGGCTCATCGGAAACATTGCACAGACCTACACATATTTCTCCTCTGTAGTCGCTGTCTACAACTCCTACACTGTTTGACAGAGTTATGCCGTGCTTTACTCCGAGTCCGCTCCTTGCAAACAAAAATGCCGCAAGTCCCTTATCAGCAAGTTCTATTGCTATTCCTGTAGGTATCTTGACAAGCTTGCCCGGTTCAAGAACTACAGGCTCACTGATGCAGGCATAAAGATCCGCACCAGCCGAGCCGTCAGTAGCTCTTTTCGGAAGAACTGCATTTTCTTTAAGTTTTTTCACCTTTACAATATTGTTATTCATTTCTACCTCTCCGTTCATTTATGTTTTACACTGTTTCAACATTAGTTATTCAACATTATTAACTATTCAACACCACGGTAGTATAATCCCCTTGTATAAGCGCCTTTACGACATTTTCCGCTGTTGAAAAGTTCAAGTATTTCCCCACTTTCAACCGGGTTTTCAACACTGAAACGCAATACTTCAAAATCTACCCCTAAAAGTTCCCGTCTCCTGTCAGACAGATCAAGCGGTACACTGTTGAGTATTTCCGTGCAGGCACCGTAATTCTGCAGCGGAAATTCCATTTCCTTTCTGTCCCTGAGCATCATTTCCTTTTTGTCAGACAGGGAATTATCGGCAGGACAGTTTCTTGTCAGCATCAGCGGCAGTCTGCCGCTGCTTACTATGCCTATAGGCAGCCTTCCTCCGAGCTTTGATATCTGTGCCGCCGTAAGTTCGACAGACACCTCTGCATCCATCAGTCCTGCTCTTTCAGCCCATTCTATCGCCGCCGTGTTGGCAAGATTAAGCCCGAAACCTCCGTGAATATCCATCTCAAGCGACCTTGCGATCTTAACAGCTCCTAAATTTGACGCTAATACCTCATTTATGCCGAGCTTCTTTATCTCCCTGAGTCTGGTATATATCTTATTCTCAAGACCGAACATTCCTCTCGGTATTTCCACCGAAAGCGCAAATCCTCTGTCCATAAGCCTTTCATATTCGCTGTCTTCAAGTGTCATCGGAACATAAATAAGCTCACAGTCAAGAAAAGCATCGCTTATATCCGAATGCATAAACCTTGCCCTGTAGTTCTTAGGGGGCTTCTTAGCTCTTGTATCATTCTGCGGAAGCTCTGTTACGGAAAAGCTGACAGGCTCTTTTTTCCCCCTCTGCAAAAGCAGCTCGTCAAGCGCACGCCTCCTCATGGAATTAAGCTCCGTCATCGGCATTGACAAACCTTTATCTATCTCCGCCATGAAGCTCTTTGTATAAAACGGTGTTCCGCCCGTTTTGCTTATACTGCTCTCACATTTTTCACTTGTCAGTTCCACCTTCAATGCCTTTTCAGGGACAGCTCCCGTGACTCTGACATTCCTGCCATCACAGTCGCCCACCGTCAGCACTGACGCTTTGCCTTCTTTTATGATAAGCCTGCTTTCAATTGGTACAGATTGCCTTTCGCTTTTATATAGCTCATGCACAGAGTTCAGCACCTTGCCCGTAGCGGACATTACATCTTCCTTCGACCGTATTCCGAACATTTCTCTGCCTCTTGTGCCTTTATAGTATCCGTCGGTAAAGCCAGACCTTGAAAATACCGCTTCAAGCTTCTTCAGCAGTTCGGGTGATGTCCTTCCTTCATCGAGGCTCTGTCTGCACGCGGCTACTGCAGCGGCAGTATATTCCGGGCGTTTCATTCTGCCTTCGATCTTTGCAGAAGCTATCCCCATTTCCTCAAGCTCTCTGAGACAGCCTATCAGCGATTGGTCTTTCAGGCTGAGGTCATGTCCCGTACCGCCTCTGACTGAGAACGGCAGTCTGCACGGCTGAGCGCAGGCTCCTCTGTTGCCGCTCCTTGAGCCGAGCATAGCGCTGAAATAGCACTGTCCCGATACACTCATACAAAGCGCACCGTGTACGAACACCTCAAGTTCAACAGGGCTTTTCTTCGCTATTTCTTCTATTTCACTCCTGCTCAGTTCTCTTGACAGAACAACTCTTTTAAAGCCCTCCTCGGCAAGCAGTTCAACGCCCGAAAGCGTATGCACCGACATCTGTGTTGACGCATGAAGCCTCATATCAGGTGCAGCTTTTCTCACAGCCGATACAAGCCCTATGTCCTGTATTATTATCGCATCTACAGGAATGCTGCAGGCATATTCAATTACCTCCAATGCCCTTTTTATTTCATCATCTCTTACAAGGGTATTGCACGCAAGATATACCTTGACTCCTCTTTGTCTGCAATACTCTGCCGCATTTTTTAGTTCTTCTCTGCTGAAATTCTTAGCCGATGCCCTTGCACTGAACGCACTTGCTCCAAGGTACACCGCATCAGCTCCTGCTCTCACCGCAGGCTCTATTGTATCCGCTCCGCCTGCAGGCGCTAATATTTCCATACACTCACTCCTCCTGCGGAGCCTTCCAGCTCCGCACGCCTCCGGCAGGGAACAAGTTCCCTGCAGCTGCTGTTATCCGTTTATAATTTTTCGTAAGATGCTGCTTTTCGCTCTATTCAGAATATTTGCGGTAAGCTTTATCAATTTAATAATTATACCATATCGGCAGACTATAATCAAACAAAAACACGGCAGACCCGAAGATCTGCCGTGCTGAATATTTTCAATGTATAAAATTTCGCTCAAGAATTATTAAAGACCCGGGTCGGCAAGGGGTGTGAGTGTCCGGCGGACACCTGTGCGAAGCAGAAGCACCGACCGTGCCGACAAGCGAAACCACGAGCCATTCGCATGGGTTTCAGCTGCGTAGCACAATAATATCACTCGCCGAAGTATCTCTTGAGAAGACCTGCAAAGCCTGCGCCGTGACGAGCCTCGTCCTTTGCCATTTCGTGAACTGTATCATGGATAGCATCGAGATTCTGAGCCTTTGCCTTCTTTGCAAGCTCAAATTTGCCTGCACAAGCACCTGCTTCGGCATCTGCACGCATCTGGAGATTTTTCTTTGTTGAGGAAGTAAGCACCTCGCCTAAAAGCTCCGCAAACTTTGCAGCGTGTTCAGCCTCTTCAAATGCATACTTTGTGAAAGCAGCTGCGATCTCAGGATAACCCTCACGGTCAGCCTGTCTTGCCATTGCAAGGTACATACCTACTTCGCTGCACTCACCGTTGAAGTTGGAAACAAGCTCATTGTAGATCTCGGGATCAACACCCTTTGCAACGCCTACCTCATGGAACGTAGCATAAGAACCGTCGGATACAGACTCATTGAACTTCTCCTTAGGTGCTTTGCATACAGGACACTGCTCGGGAGCCTCTGTACCCTCATAGACATAACCGCATACTGAACAGACAAACTTTTTCATTGTTAATTACCTCCGTAGTTTTTATAATATATCAGATACCCGTCAGAGTACCGACATTTCAACAGTTTACTTTTTTACAGCTTCTGCAAATTCCGTAGAACACGATACTGTGTGACTTTACCTCTGCACCGTATTCTCTCTCTATTTGTTCACGAATACTCTTTTCAAGCATTTCAGCCGTAAACGGAATGTCATATATGGCATAACAGCGTTCACAGACAAAATGAGAGTGAGCGGACATATCGCTGTCAAACCGTTCCTGTCCGTTGAAAACACCGACAGACCTGATTTTCCCGTTCTGTTTGAAAACCGAAAGATTGCGGTATACCGTACCGAGACTCAGATCGGGAATATCAGCCTTGAGATACTCATATATCTGCTCCGCGGAAGGGTGACTGCCAAGGGTCGATATTGCCCTGTATACAGCCTCCCGCTTGGCGCTGAAATTTCTTTTTTCCGACATAAATGACATCTCCAAAACAATAATCATTCCTGTTTCTTATTTAATATATCATAAAAAAATTCTTTTGTAAATAGCTATAATGTATTTATTCACGGAAACTAAATGTATTTATTCACGGAAACTATTTTTGTTCAGGAACTTCTTCGGGGGAAACCCTTTGTTTGAAAACAAAGCGTTCTCCCCGTACCCCTTTCATGAAAAAACATACTTTTTGCAGTTTAAACAAGGAGCAAAGCTCCAACAAGCTCGCTTGATTGGAGCGAGCGACGCCGTCAACAGACGTCGGGGAGCTTTAGCTCCTGC
>CACXGH010000077.1 GCA_902767175.1 uncultured Ruminococcus sp. | reverse complement strand
TTGGTTGTGGTAAATTAACTGTAACACAGGTTCTTCCTATTTGCTATTCTTTTTTTCTAACTGTAACATATCAATTGTAAACCTACACAAGATTGACGTGGAATGCTTAATGTAAAGTCTTGCATTTTTTCTCATAATAGGCTAAAATAGATAGAGAGTGTCCTGCGGCACTGTGTTTTACAAAAAATTATACAAAAACAGCTTTTGTCAGGGAGTATATTCCGGATAATACAAAAGCTGAGTCATCATCAAAGGAGTAATGAATTATGGCAGAAAAGAAAAAGGCTGCGGTCATTATGGGCAGCGACAGCGATTTCCCTACAGTATCGGGTGCAATTAAAACACTCGGCGCATACGGTGTACCCTGTGAGGTGCATATAATGTCCGCTCACAGAACACCCGAAAAGGCGGCGGAATTCTCCGCAAACGCACGCAAGAACGGTTTCGGCGTTATCATCGCTGCAGCAGGCAAGGCTGCTCATCTTGCAGGTGTTCTTGCAGCTCATACAACACTGCCCGTTATAGGCATACCGATAAAGTCATCAACTCTTGACGGTCTTGACGCTCTTTTAGCTACCGTTCAGATGCCCAAAGGCATTCCTGTTGCCACAGTTGCTATTGACGGAGCAGACAATGCGGCAATACTTGCTGTTCAGATGCTCGCTCTCTCTGATGATGAGCTTGCAGCTAAGCTTGAAAATGAAAAGCTCAGCATGAAACAGGGTGTAGAGAAAAAGGACGAGGCTATTCAGCAGAAGGCTGCGGAGCTTTTGCAGCAATAACAGACAAAAACTTATCAAACATGCAAAACACAGCCCTTGACAGGGTACAGTAAGGAGTTCATATTATCATGTCTGAATTACACGATGAATGCGGAGTTATAGGCATATATACAACAGACCCTGATGTGGATATCGTTGAGGAAACATATCTTTCTCTCTACGCTCTCCAGCACAGAGGCTCTGTCGGCGCAGGTATAGCCGTCAATAACAACGGCGCAGTCACTTACTATAAGGAGCACGGCACTATCCCTGAGGCACTTCCCGAAACCGAGCTTGCAAGACTCGGAAAAGGTCAGATAGCTCTCGGTCATGTTAAATATGCGTCAGGCGGTACTGCTGTAGACCACGAGAACTTAGCTCCGCTTGTAATGAGATATATCAAAGGACAGCTTGCTCTGTGCATTAACGGTGCACTTACAAATTACAGTGAGCTGCGGGACGAGCTTAATAAAGGAGCCGCTATCTTTCAGTCAAACGGCGATACAGAAATAATAGCATACCTTGTCGCAAGGGCAAGAATAAATGCATTATCACTTGAGGAAGCGGTTATTACGGGCGTCAGACAGCTCAGGGGCGCTTATGCAATGGCGCTCACAGCCGCTGATAAGCTTATAGGCGTGCGTGACCCTATGGGAATAAGACCGCTTTGCTACGGCAAAATAGGCTCAAGCTATGTAATAGCGTCTGAGAGCTGTGTATTCGACAGCATGGGCGGAGAATTCATAAGGGACATACAGCCGGGTGAAATGCTTGTCATTGATAAAGAAGGAGTCCACAGCTATACGGTAGAGAAATCGGACAAAACCGCACTCTGTATATTTGAGTATGTATATTTCTCACGCCCCGACAGCGTTATTGACGGTGTATCCGTCAATATGTCAAGACAGACGGCAGGCAGACTTCTTGCACAGCAGCACCCTGTTGAAGCGGATATGGTATGCGGTGTGCCTGACTGCGGAATAGAATCCGCCATAGGATATGCAATGGAAAGCGGAATACCGTATGGAACGGGACTTATAAAGAATAAGTATATAGGCAGGGCTTTCAACGACAGAAAGAGAAATTCCGAGTATCTTATGAGAATAAAGCTCAATGCCCTTAAAAATAATGTAAACGGCAAGAGAGTAATAGTTATAGACGATTCAATTCTCAAGGGCAAGACGAGCAGGCATATAGTAAACCTTCTTCGTCAGGCGGGAGCTGCAGAGGTGCATATGATGATAGCGTCTCCGCCCTTTAAATTCCCGTGCTGTCTTACAAGCGACTCTACCTCAAAGGAAAACCTCATGGCAGCGTCTATGAGCATTGAGGAAATGCGTGAATATATAGGCGCCGATTCTCTCGGCTTCCTTTCGGCAGAAAGTCTCGGAGAAATAGCAAAGGAATGCAGGCTCAGCCTTTGTGACGCCTGCTTTACAGGTAATTATCCTCTTGATGTATCCGATATATCAAGAGATGATAAATACTCTAAGAAAATAGAGGAATAATACAGGAACCCCAAAAAAACAAGAAAAACGGAGGAGCATTATGAAAAGCTACAGTGACAGCTACAAAGCAGCAGGTGTTGACGTAACCGCAGGCTACAGGGCAGTAGAGCTGATGAAGGCTCATGTTGCAAGAACGATGACAAGCGGAGTGCTTTCGGGAATAGGAGGCTTCGGAGGTCTTTTCGAGCTTGATACAACAGGCATCAGCAAGCCCGTTTTAGTATCGGGTACAGACGGAGTGGGCACAAAGATAAAGCTTGCTTTCCTTCTTGATAAGCATGATACAGTCGGTATCGACTGCGTGGCAATGTGTGTAAACGATATTATATGCTGCGGAGCAAAGCCGCAGTTCTTCCTTGATTATATAGCAATAGGCAAAAATTACCCCGAAAAGGTAGCGCAGATAGTGTCGGGCGTAGCTGAGGGCTGTGTTCAGAGCGGCTGTGCCCTTATAGGCGGTGAAACAGCCGAGCACCCCGGTCTTATGCCCGAAGACGAATACGACCTTGCAGGCTTTGCCGTAGGTGTTGTCGATAAGGATAAGATACTAAAGCCCGAAACACAGAAGGCCGGAGATGTAATGATAGGCATTCGCTCAAGCGGTGTTCATTCAAACGGCTTCTCACTTGTAAGAAAGGTATTTGATATCAACGACCTTACCATAGCAAAGCATTATGACGAAATCGGCGGTACTCTCGGTGAGGTACTCCTTACTCCTACAAGAATATATGTAAAAGCAGTAATGGAGCTTATAGACAGTGTTAAGGTAAAGTCGATATCCCATATTACGGGCGGCGGCTTCTATGAGAATATCCCGAGGTCTCTCCCGAAGGGAATATCCGCTCATATCAAGAGAAGTGACGTTGATGTCCTGCCGATATTCGACCTTATCGCAAAGGCAGGAAACGTTCCCGAGAGAGATATGTTCAATACATATAATATGGGTGTCGGCATGACTGTGGTAGTAGACCCGGCAGATGCAGATAAGGCTGTAGCATCGCTCAAGGCATCGGGCGAGGACGCTTATGTTCTTGGCGAGCTGGTAGAGAGCGATGAGGGCGTTATAATCGAATACTGATACAAGGGGACTGACATGAGCATGAAAAATATTGTTGTGCTGGTGTCCGGCGGAGGTACAAATCTGCAGGCACTTATAGACGCTCAGGAAAACGGCATCATAAAAAACGGCAGAATAACCTGTGTTATTTCATCAAAGCCCGGTGTATTCGCACTTGAGCGTGCCGGAAAACACAGCATTCCGACAAGAGTTATCCCGAGAAAGGAGTATCCCGATGTAACAGCCTACAGTCAGGCTGTACTCGATGCGATACTTGAGGAAAACGCCGACCTTGTCGTATATGCAGGCTTTATGACTATACTTGATGAGCTTGTTGTAAGGGCTATGCCGAACAGAATGATGAATGTTCACCCTGCACTGATTCCTTCCTTCTGCGGAAAGGGATATTACGGACTAAAAGTGCATGAGGAGGCTCTTAAAAAAGGAGTAAAGCTCACAGGCGCTACAGTGCATTTCGTAACGGAGGTCTGTGACGGCGGTCCGATAATTCTGCAGAAGGCTGTAGAGGTCAAGGACGATGATACACCGGAGGTACTGCAGAGAAGAGTAATGGAGCAGGCTGAATGGATAATTCTTCCGAAAGCGGTCGCACTCTTCTGCGATGACAGGCTTGAAGTCAGAGACTCAAAGGTATACATTAAGTAATCGCTGAATAAATCACGCCCTACGGCTCAGCGCTTCCTTAAAGATCGATGAGCAATTTGCATTAAAGAAAGGATAATCAATATGAAAGACTTAAAGGCAGAGATATCCTCAACCACATATCCCGGCAGAGGAATAATTATCGGCAAAAGTGAGGACGGCAAAAAGGCTGTGATCGGCTACTTTATCATGGGCAGAAGCGAAAACAGCAGAAACAGGGTTTTCGTCGCTGAGGGAAAGGATCTTAAAACACAGGCGTTTGATCCTTCAAAGCTTGTTGATCCGTCACTCATTATCTATGCTCCCGTCCGTACACTTGAAAACTGTACGATCGTTACAAACGGTGATCAGACGGATACAATAAGAGACTTTATTCTTGAGGACAAGACTTTTGAGGAAGCTCTCCGTACACGCACCTTCGAGCCTGATCCGCCGAACTTCACACCGAGAATTTCAGGCATTCTTGATTTTAAAGACGGCGGTTTTTCATACAAGCTCTCTATTCTCAAGAGCAACTGCGGAAGGGAAGAGTCTGCACTGCGTTTCTTCTATGAGTACGCTCAGCCGGAAGCAGGTGAAGGACACTTCATACATACCTATAAGTGTGACGGCAATCCGATACCCTCATTTGAGGGCGAGCCGGAGCTTGTAAGCATTGAGGGAGATATAGACACCTTCACAGCAAACGTATGGGAGTCACTCAATGCCGACAATAAGGTATCTCTCTATACAAGATATACCGACCTTGCAACAGGCGAATATGAAGAAAGAATTATCAATAAAAATAACTGATCAAAGGAGACACAAACATGAACGAGCTTGAACTTAAATACGGCTGCAACCCTAACCAGAAGCCCTCAAAAATATATATGGCAGACGGCTCAGAGCTGCCTGTTACCGTTCTCAACGGCAGACCCGGTTATATCAATTTCCTTGATGCATTCAACAGCTGGCAGCTTGTAAACGAGCTTAAGGCAGCAACAGGACTTCCTGCTGCGGCTTCTTTCAAGCATGTAAGCCCCGCAGGTGCCGCTGTTGCAGTTCCGCTTTCGGATACACTCAAAAAGATCTACTTCGTAGATGATCTTGAGCTGTCTCCCATAGCATCGGCTTATGCCCGTGCAAGAGGCGCCGACAGAATGTCATCATACGGTGATTGGGCAGCACTCTCGGATACCTGTGACAAGCAGACGGCCCTTCTTCTGCAGAGAGAGGTATCGGACGGAATAATAGCTCCCGGCTATACGGACGAAGCCCTAGAAATACTCAAGACAAAGAGAAAGGGAACATATAATATCGTAAAAATAGATGCGTCTTATGTTCCTGCAGCTATCGAGCATAAGCAGGTATACGGCATTACCTTTGAGCAGGGCAGAAACGACCTTAAAATAGATGCCGATATGCTTAAGAATATCGTAACAGACAATAAAAGCTTCACAGACGAGGCTAAGAGAGATCTTATAATCTCCCTCATCACTCTTAAATATACACAGTCAAATTCCGTTTGCTATGCAAAGGACGGTCAGGCTATAGGTGTAGGCGCAGGTCAGCAGTCAAGAATACACTGCACCCGTCTTGCAGGCAATAAGGCAGATATCTGGTATCTCCGTCAGTGTCCGAAGGTGCTTGCACTTCCTTTCCGTGATGATATCCGCAGACCTGACCGTGACAATACGATAGATGTATATATCTCTGACGATTATGACGATGTACTCCGTGACGGTACATGGGAGCAGTTCTTTACAGTAAAGCCTGAGCCTCTTACAAAAGAAGAGAAGAAGGCATGGCTTGCTTCATTCAGCGGCGTATCTCTCGGATCTGACGCATTCTTCCCGTTCGGTGACAATATCGAAAGAGCAAAGCGCAGCGGTGTTGAGTTCATAGCACAGCCCGGCGGCTCTATCCGTGACGATAATGTTATAGAGACCTGCAACAAGTACAACATGACAATGGCATTCACAGGCATTCGTCTGTTCCACCATTGATAAGCTCTGACAGACATTCTAATATTCAGGAGGAACGAGACCAATGAGAATACTTGTTATAGGCAGCGGCGGCAGAGAGCATACAATAATAAGAAAGCTCAGGGAAAGCCCCAAGGTAGACAAGATATATGCAGCTCCCGGCAACGGAGGAATATCCAGGGACGCTGAATGCATAGACATCAGTGCAATGGACAAGGCAGGTATAGTTGCATTTTCAAAGGAGAATGCAGTTGACCTTGTTTTTGTAGCACCCGATGATCCGCTTGCAGCAGGAATGGTAGATACCCTGAACGCAAACGGTATAAGAGCCTTTGGTCCCCGTGCAAATGCCGCAATAATAGAAAGCAGCAAGGTTTTTTCAAAAAACCTGATGAAGAAGTATAACATACCCACCGCAGATTACGAGGTATTTGACGACCCTGCAAAGGCTATGGCATACATAGAGGAGAAAAACAAGTACCCGGTTGTAATAAAGGCAGACGGACTTGCACTCGGTAAGGGCGTAATAATCGCTATGACCGAAAAGGAAGCAAGGGAAGCCGTAAAGGAGATAATGGAGGACAAGAAGTTCGGTAACTCAGGCAACAATATTGTTGTAGAGGAATATCTCACAGGTCCCGAGGTATCTGTACTTGCATTTACGGACGGAATATCCCTCGTTCCTATGGTTTCGAGCAAGGATCATAAGCGTGCATACGACAACGATGAAGGACTGAATACAGGCGGAATGGGTACTATCAGTCCTAATCCGTACTATACACCCGAAATTGCTGAGATATGCAGAAAGACTATCTTTGAGCCTACAGTAGCGGCTATGAACAGTGAAAGCCGTCCGTTCAAGGGCTGCCTGTACTTCGGTCTTATGATAACCCCCGACGGGCCAAAGGTCATCGAATATAATGCACGTTTCGGAGACCCGGAGGCACAGGTCGTACTTCCGAGACTTAAAACAGACCTTGTTGACATCATTCAGGCAGTAATTGACGAAAGACTCTCACAGCTGAAAATTGAATGGAGCGATGAAGCGACAGCCTGTGTAATAATGGCATCAGGCGGTTACCCTCTCGCATATAAGAAGGGTCTTGAAATAACAGGACTTGATGAGAACGGACAGCTTGATGGAGTTGAGGTATTCCATGCCGGCACAAA
The DNA here is from genome assembly GCA_902767175.1 of uncultured Ruminococcus sp. Lineage (GTDB taxonomy): Bacteria > Bacillota > Clostridia > Oscillospirales > Acutalibacteraceae > UBA1213. The sequence continues at coordinate 484 of CACXGH010000077.1, read as the reverse complement.
GCTTGAGAACGGCAGGTTCTACACCAACGGAGGCAGAGTTCTCGGTATAACGGCATCGGGAAAAACACTCGATGAAGCTCTTGCAAAGGCTTATTCAGCCGTTGAAAAAATATCCTTCGAGGGCGCTCATTACCGTAAGGATATCGGAAAGATAAAGTGATCTTTCAGTTGCTTTCAGTTACTTGTTAACAAATCATGCAATGAAAAGTAAATGTCTCAATTATTTAGGAGGACAATAGTAAATGAAAAAAGTATTTCGATACTATGTACAATTATAACTCTGATAATGTGCGTTTCATTTGCGATATTTCCAGCAAATAATACTGTTAAGGCATCACAAACGGACGGTTTGTTGGACATAACAACAGGTTTTCTCTACTACGAAGATTATATATTGGGTTAAACAAGGAGCAAAGCTCCAACAAGCTCGCTTGATTGGAGCGAGCGACGCCGTCAACAGACGTCGGGGAGCTTTAGCTCCTGC
>CACXGH010000076.1 GCA_902767175.1 uncultured Ruminococcus sp. | reverse complement strand
GCAGGAGCTAAAGCTCCCCGACGTCTGTTGACGGCGTCGCTCGCTCCAATCAAGCGAGCTTGTTGGAGCTTTGCTCCTTGTTTAACCGGAAACTGCCCTGCTGCATTGAAAAAATCAGCAGGGCAGGCTTGTTATAAGAAGAAATTGAAGGAACCTCCGGAAAACCACGCCGTACGGCCGTGCACCTGTCTTGTCCTGCCCTGCTCAAGATGCCGCACATACAAAATTGATTTCTGCGGACAGCACATTGACATTTAGTGTGTTTCACTATTATAATATAATATGGAAAAGAATAGCAGAACATAATTGTGAGAGGGGTGTGAGCCGTGCATATCATGCTTGTTGAGGATAATAAGATGATATCCAAGGGACTTGTGTATACATTGCAGTCCAAGGGATATAATGTGAGCCTTTATGAAAATTATGAGGACGCTCTTGCAGGTTCCGGAAATGAATACGACCTGATTATTCTTGATGTTACTCTGCCTGACGGCAGCGGCTTTGAATTGTATGAAAATATGAAAAGAATAAACAGCGCCCCTGTTATTTTCCTTACCGCTCTTGACGATGAGGATAATATCGTCAGCGGTCTGGAGCTTGGAGCTGCCGATTACATCACAAAGCCGTTCTCGACAAGAGAACTTCTTGCAAGAATAAAACGCTTCGATAAAAAGAAAAACGGTGAAGGCTCAGTTATCACGGTGGGTAATATTACCGCAGATACGGAAAAGCATTCCGTGATAAAAAACGGTAAAGAAGCCGAGCTTACTGCCCTTGAATTCAGAATTCTTATTTTGCTCATGAAGAACAAGGGAAAGGTTGTGTCAAGAGACCTGATACTTGAAAAAATATGGGATATTGCAGGAAATTTCGTAAACGATAATACACTTACCGTGTATATAAAGCGTATCCGTCAGAAGCTTGATACAGACCTTATAAAAACTGTCAAGGGCGTTGGCTATAAAATGGAGGAGAAATGAAGCTTTCTACTAAATTCCTGCTTATAATGACAGCTATTACCGCTGCTTGTACTGTCGTCTGTTCGGTCGTTTTATCAAACGGCTTGTCCCGTATCAGAAAAAATGAAAATATTGAAATACTTTCCGTCTTATCGGCTGTTATAGAGAAATACCCCAACCTGAGCAGCAGAGAGATAGCAGAGATAATTAACAGCGGCGGAGATGCAGGAAAGGCCGAAAAGGTGCTGAGAAGGTACGGCATAGATTCGGACAGCTTTATTGTTCCGAACGGAAGAGATACCTACAGAGAGGTCATGATAACGGTACTGTCGGTATGTCTTGGAACAGGACTGCTTGAAATGCTGCTTATCTCAATATACGGCTTTATAAAGACAAAGAGGGAAAAACGGCTTACCAAATATCTTGCAAGGGTAAACAGCGGAGATTACAGTATGTCGTTCAGGGATCTGACGGAGGATAATTACTCCGTGCTGTCAGATGAGATATATAAGACAACAATGATGCTCAGGGAGAACAGCGAGATGCTCAAAAGGGACAAGGAAAATCTCAAGGACTCTTTGTCGGATATTTCACATCAGCTCAAGACACCCATTACCTCTATAATGATAATGCTTGACAATATCCTTGAGGGAGATATGCCTGATGAGCTGAGAAACGAGTTTTTATGCGATATTAAAAGCTCCAGCGAACATATATGCTTTCTTATACAGTCACTTCTCACTCTTTCAAAGCTTGATGCCGATGCGGTAGAATTCAGAAACGACACCGTAAAGCTGAAAAGCATTTTACAGGGAAGCGTTGACAGCACTCAGGCAATAGCAGAGGCAAAGGGAGTTAATGTGAGCCTTGAATGCGGAGATATCGGACTTGTCTGTGACCGGAAATGGGTAGGAGAAGCGATTACAAATATCGTAAAGAACTGTATCGAGCATACGCCCCGTGACGGTTCTGTAATGCTTTTGGCAGAGGAAACGGCTATGTATATAAAGGTCGATATCAGCGATACGGGCTGCGGCATTGACAAGAAAGACCTTCCGCATGTATTTGAACGGTTCTATAAGGGCGGCGGTTCTGACGAAAACAGCGTTGGAATAGGTCTTGCGTTGGCAAAGTCGATAATCGAAAAAAGCGGAGGATATATTACGGCGGATTCCGAAAAGGGTGAGGGCAGCCGCTTTACGATAAAATTTTTCAAGGGCATTAAATGATAATATATATATTCGGAGGAACGATATGAAAAAGGTGATATCTGCTGTATGTACGGCGGCGGTGATTTTTGCTGCAGCGGCTCAGCCGCCTATGAGCGTATGCGCTGTGAATGAAGAAAAAACTGCACAGGTAAAGAAAATACCTGTCTACAGAAAAAGCATGAGCGAGAAGGAAACGCTTGACTGTCTGTTTTTTGACGATATGCCGAACGTTCCGTATCTTGCAATGGAGGTTTACTACAGTACCTTCATGGAGGGAAAAATGACCGTTAAGAATGACGGCAGAGGCAAATATACATATACCGAGGAAAAATACGGAGAAACGGCTTCTGCAGATGCGGAAAATGATATTTTCTCCTGCGATAATGCGGCGGGATTTGTATCCACTCCTGTATTCAAGGTCAGCGGATATGATTTTATAATGGGCGGACCTGATGAAATGGCAAAGGTAACCGATATTGATTATAAGAATGAAGCCGCTGCAATGACTATCGACCTTGGCGGATATGGTATAGACCTCAGGGAGAAGGACGGAGTTCTGTATTTCCCGTTTGCCACACTCTGCGACCTTTTCAATAATACAGATGTCCTGACGGCGATATATTCTGACGGAAAGATATTCTTTGTTTCAATGTATGAAGAGGTAAACGGCGGAGAAGCAAGAAGCGAGGATATGGGAAATCTCATGTGGCTTACCGAAAAGGACAGACCTGATGATATGGCTGACTTTGCATATAAAGAGCTTTGTATGTCAACGGAATATTTCTACGGCTATCCTAATGAGGACAATCCTTTTTCTGAAAAAATGAAGGTATCCGGACTTGATGCGGCGCTTGAAGAATTTGACCCATACACAAAAACTATGCTTCAGTCTACCGTTCCGGGTGAATACTTAGCAGGTCTGACAAGGCTTTTCCTGCTTGATTTAGGTGACGGAGGACATACAGGTTTTTCGCTTGATGACAAGCTTACAGAGAATATATCGAACTCCGAGACCTACAGCATTTATATGAAAAAGCTGAATGAAGGACTTACCTTTCTGCCGGACTATTATGTGAAATTCATGAATATAGTCAACAGACGGGAGCAGTGCATTCAGACAAGGAAAAATATATTAGGAAACCGGAACTATTACAGCGAAGGAAACACGGCTTATATTATCATTGACAGTTTTTTTGTGGACTATAAGGGCTGGAAAAGCTACTTCTCGGGAGAAAGCTCCGTAATGCCTAACGACTCAATATCAATAGTGTATACGGGTTTTTCACAGGCAAAATATGACGGCGGTATAAAGAACGTAGTGATCGACCTTACCGCAAATACAGGCGGTGATACCGTAGCTCTGGATACGATCTGCGGAATGATCTGCGGTGAATACACGATGAGCTTTGAGGAGCTGTTAGGAGGAAGAATTTTCACACAGACCTACAGCACCGACAGAAACCTTGACGGCAGGATAGACGAGAACGACAAGAAAGTAAGCTATGATGAGTTCAACATTGCCGTAATGACAAGCAGTGCATCGTTCTCATGCGGCAATCTTATGCCCTGTGTTATGAAGGATTCAGGCTTTATGATATTGGGTGAACAGTCGGGCGGCGGCGGCTGTGCCGTGCTTATGAGAACTACTGCGGACGGTCTGCCGTATCAGATGTCGTCATACTGTAAATTCAATGACAAAAACGGCAATGATGTTGAGCAGGGAATACCCGTTGACGTAAGCCTTGCAGTAGATGAAAATGACGTTTCGGCATTTTATGACGTAAAGAAGGTAGGAGCTATGGTGGAGGAGTATTATAAGAATGATCAGACATCACAGCCCGGTGAGAATTCTGATATAAGCGATGTGTCCTCAGTTGAAAGCTCTGACGGTAATTTACAGCAGTCATCAGATACGGGAACAAGCAGAAACGAAAGCTCCGCACCCGTTCAGAGCAGCACAGTAACACAACAGAGCACACAGACGCCTTCACAGTCTGCACAAAGCAGTGTAAGCCCGGAATACTTGTCTGACAGCGGCAGTACGGGTGTCTCAGGCACTGCGGTCACGATAGCAGTTGTGGTAGGTGCAGCCCTTGCTATGATAACGGCAATTGTTGTTATAGCTGTAGTTATAACGGAGAAAAAGCGGAAAAAGAGATATTGATCGTTTTCGGAGGAGAATATGGATATACAGGTAGGAGACATTTTAGAGATGAAAAAGCCCCACCCCTGCAAAAGCAAGGAAAGCAGCCGCTTTCTTGTACTGCGTGTCGGAATGGATTTCAGACTGCGCTGTCAGGGCTGCGGACATGAGATAATGATACCGAGAGTTAAGGCTGAAAAGAACATAAGAAAGCTTCACCGTATAGAAAACAGCGAAAAATAGCTGTGCCGTAACTGATAAGCATAAGGGAATTTCTAAAAACTTCTGCTCTGCATAAGTTCCGCTGTCCGATCGTTCATTGTCTTTGGTTTCGGACACTTGGAGCGTCACTTGCTTACGGCGATTTTCAGAGAACACCTATTAAACAAAGAGCTAAGCTCCAACAAGCTGGCTTGATTGGAGCGAGCGACGACGTCAACAAACGTCGTGGTGCTTTAGCTCCTGCGTACGTCGGTGGGGGATTTTAACCCGCCACCGACGTACGCGTATGGAACCCGCCGCCTATAGAGGGTGCGGGTGTCCGGTGGACACCTCTGCCGAAGGCAGAAGCACCTACCGAGCCTGCAGGCGAGACTCGGGGGACATCGACGTTTGTTAAACAAGGAGCAAAGCTCCAACAAGCTCGCTTGATTGGAGCGAGCGACGCCGTCAACAG
>CACXGH010000075.1 GCA_902767175.1 uncultured Ruminococcus sp. | reverse complement strand
TAATGAGTTTTCTGTTTGCATAATACAAACATTACAATAAAAAGCATAATGAAGTGCTTTAAAGATTTATCATCTTTTCTCTTATGATTTTGATATAGCTTTTCTGATAGCAATATGTTATAATAGCATAAAAGCAAAACGCCACAAAACGGAGGTAAGGCAATGGATAGGGAATACTATATACTAAATTATATACAGACAAACCTGAGAACAGAATTTCTGGATAAGCTCATGCCCTGCATATCATTTTTAGGAAAGCTTAGTCTGATATGGATAATAATAGCGGCAGCTTGTCTTTTTTTCAAGAAATCAAGACCGCTCGGAAAATCGCTTGCCTGCGATATGATTTTTAACCTTATTGCGGGAAACCTGATAATAAAACCAATTGTAGGGAGACTGAGACCGTGTACACTTGACAGAACGGTTGACCTTCTCGTGAGCGTTCCGATAGATTCTTCATTTCCTTCGGGACATACAATGTTTGCCTTCGGTGCTGCAACTATAATATTCATTTACAATAAATGGCTTGGCATTGCAGCTTTTATCTTTGCCTTTTTAATGGGTTTTTCGAGAATGTATCTGTACGTCCACTTTCCTACAGATGTTGCTTTCGGCGCTGTTTTCGGAGTTATATTCGCAATCGCCGCTTATAAAATAGAGAATATGCTTTTTGAAAAGGACAAACCCATCATCAGACTGAAAAAAGCTCAGAAAAACTGAGCGACAGCCTCTGAGATATCCGCAAACTGCTGCATTGTCATTTCCTCAGCCCTTGCATTGGGCTTTATTCCTGCCTGAGATAATGCGTCGCTTATATTCTGCTTTGGCAGGGATAATCCTGCACTGAGCGAATTTGTAAGTGTCTTTCTCCTTTGGAGAAATGACGCTCTTACGACCCTGAAGAACAGCTTCTCATCAGCCGCCTTTACAGGCGGCTCTTTTAATATATTAAGCCGTATAACCGATGACTCCACCTTAGGAGGCGGAATAAAACTGCCGGGAGACACTCTGAAAAGCACCTCAGGCTCACAGTAGTAATGCACTGCCGCACTGATAGCACCCGAAGCCCTTGTTCCGGGCTGAGCACATATCCTGTCGGCTGCCTCCTTTTGCACCATTACGGTTATCGACTTTACAGGCAGTCTTTCCTCAAGTAGTCTCATAAGTATCGGAGAGGTGATATAATACGGCAGGTTAGCGCATATTACCACATCACCGTCTGCAAATTCATTTTTTATAAGCGCTGAGATATCAAGCTTCATTGCATCGGCATTTATCACTCTGACATTGTCATAATCTGCAAGTGTTTCATCAAGTACGGGCAGCAGTCTTTTATCAAGCTCCACCGCCACAACCTTATATGAAAGCTCTGCAAGTTCTGCAGTAAGAACTCCTGCACCGGGACCTATCTCAATTACACCTGTTTTATCGTCTGCACCGCTGAGCTGTGCCATTTTAGGGCAGACAGAAGGATTGACGAGGAAATTCTGTCCGAGTGCCTTAGAAAATGTAAAGCCGTGTCTGCTGAGCACACCCTTTACATAGTTTATATCGGTTAATCTGCTCATGGAAACATTCCTTTGTTATTTTTTTGTCCATGTTCTCGGATAGAGAGCAAGGAGTATCGGATATATTTCAAGTCTTCCGAAGAGCATGGCAAAGGTCAGAATAAGCTTTGAAAAGCCCGAATAGCCGCCGAAGCCCTCCATGGGTCCTACGAGACCGAGACCGGGTCCTACATTATTACAGCAGGATATTGCTGCTGTAAGATTTGACTGCAGGTCAAATGAAGGCTCAAATGAAAGCAGGAAAAAGGTTGAAGCTATAAGCATAAAATAGAGTGCAAAATATGTTGTAACACCGTTAAGAACAGAAACATCAAGGTTTTTTCCCTCATATTTTACAGATGCCACCGAACGTGGGTGGAGCAGGTGTCTTATGTCACGGAGAATAGCCTTGAGCATGATAATTACTCTTGAGAGCTTAAGTCCACCTGCTGTAGAGCCTGCACAGCCGCCCACAAACAGCAGCAGGAAAATAACACCTTTGGCAAGGTCAGGCCACAGATTGAAATCGGCTGTAGAGTAGCCTGTTGTAGAAACGATAGAAGCGACCTGAAAGCACGAATGTCTTACAGAATCAGAGAAGTTGTTATATATCGGATATATGCTGTAGGTTATTACACCTGCTGCACCGAGCATCAGACCGAAATAGAACCAAAGCTCCCTGTTTGTGAATACAGTTCTGAATTTTCTCAGAAGCAGAAGATAGAAAAGGTTGAAGTTGATTCCGAAAATTATCATGAATACAGTGATGACCCACTGCAGATAGGGACTGTAGCCTGCGACCGAATCCGCCTTTATTCCAAAGCCTCCCGTACCTGCCGTACCGAGTGCGTGTACCGCACTGTCAAACACAGGCATTCCGCCTATACAAAGGAAAATAAACTCAACTACTGTAAGAATAAGATAGATAACATAGAGTATCTTTGCAGTATCCTTGATTTTCGGAACTATCTTTCCTATAACAGGGCCTGCCATTTCCGCACGTAGAATGTGTATAGCTCTGCCTGAGTCTGACGGAAGTATCGCCATTATCAGCACAAGCACACCCATACCGCCTAACCAATGTGTAAAGCTTCTCCAGAACAGCAGACCATAGCTCATGCTCTCGACATCTCTGAGGATAGATGCGCCTGTTGTAGTAAAGCCGCTTACTGTCTCAAAGAGTGCATCAAAAAAGTCTGGCACCTCTCCGCTTATCATAAACGGCAGACAACCGAACAGGGACAGAAATATCCATGCGAAAGTAACTATTATAAAACCTTCCTTGGCATATATTACTCTGTTGTTCTTAGGGTTAAAAACAAGTCTCATTGCTATTCCCGCTGCTGCGGAAATTATTATTGTAATTGAAAATGCATTAATACAGTTCATCTCATGGTAGCATACTGAAACCATAGTCGGCAGTATAAGCAGCACGGCTTCAAGAAGTACGATATTGCCTACCATGTAAAATATCATTCTGCGGTTCATCGTTCTGTACCTTTCTGTTACCTTATAATATCCGACAGGTCATTCAGACGCTGGTCTTCTGTAAGTATTATGACTTTATCACCATGAAGAATGACATCGCTGCCCGAAGGAATGATCGCTTTTCTGTCCCGGATTATACCTGCGATAAGAATTCCCTGTCTGAGACGAAGCTCCATTATCGGCACACCTGTATGGCGGAATTCAGGGCTGACATTGAATTCAAGCACCTCCGCTTTGCCGTCCATTATATTATAAAGCGTCTCTATATTACTGCCCTTGGAATTTTCAAGTGCTCTTGCATAACGAACAAGAACATCTGACATTATTTCCTTCGGAGAGATAACACGGTCAAGACCCAGCTTTGAAGCCATAGCCGCAAGCTCATTTCTGTTTACCTTGGTTATTACTGTCGGAACATTATGTGTCGATGCAAAGATTGAGATAAGGATATTTTCCTCGTCCATGCCTGTAAGAGATACAAACGCATCGGCAGAATCGAGTCCTTCCTCTAAAAGCAGTTCCTGCTGTGCTCCGTCACCGTTGATGATAACAGCTTTCGGCAGTGCGTCAGAGAGAGTTTCGCACTTCTTGGGGTCTATCTCTATTATTTTAACTCCGTTGCCCGAGTATGTGAGCATTTTAGAGAGATAGAATGCAATTCTTCCTCCGCCGAGGAGCATAATATTCTTTGCCTGCTTTTTGTCTATGCCTAAAGCTCTGAGCAGCTTCTGTATTTCAGAAGGCTCGGCTGTCAGACCTATTTTATCACCCGGCTGCAGGATAAAATTACCGTCGGGAATATATATCCTTTCACCTCTGCCGACAACGCATATAAGGAATTTAGCCTTGAATTTATTACGCAGTTCCATGAGCTTAATACCTGTAAGCGCAGAGCCTTCCTTGAGGATAAGCTCAATAATTTCAAAGCTGCGCTCCGAAAAAGTCTCAATCTTAACTGCCGAGGGCAGCTTAAGTACATTGAACATTTCCCGTGCCGCAAGCATATCGGGATTTATTGCCATAGAGAGATCGAGCTTTTGCTTAAGAAAGCTGAGACTTTCCATATTGTATTCGGGGTTGCGTATTCTTGCGATAGTATTCTGAGCGCCCATCTGTTTTGCGATATAGCAGCTCAGCATATTAAGCTCATCTGACGCAGTGGCAGCTATAAACATTTCCGCCCGCTTAACATCTGCTTCAATCAGTGTATTGCAGTCCGTTCCGTTTCCGCAGACAGTCATAACATCATAGATATTGTTTATTTCCTCTATTACTTCGGGGTCGTTGTCTATGGCTATCAGATCATGTCCTTCATTAACAAGGTCGGCAAGTATCGTACCGCCTATTTTTCCGCAGCCTACAATAATTATCCTCATGTCGTTCCATTCCTTTCCGCTGTCGGCTAATCAGCGAACAAAAGCCGTGTGCCCACCTTACAATGGCAAATGTTACTTTTAAAGATACACTATTTATTATTTTATCACATATTATATAAAAACAGTTAGTATTATAGTATCTCTTTTGTTCGAGAGTGGTATAATAGTAACGTATTACAGGTAAAAATAAGGGCTGTAAACAACAAAAAAGCTTTTAGCAAGGGATTCCCCGATGAAGCTGTCCGGTCAAAATTCATCGGGACTGTTTTCTGCAAGGTTGAAAACAATCCGCTGTCATGTTATAATAACAATTAAGAATAATAACAGGCAGGAGAAGATTATAATGATAAAATATGTATTGTTTGACCTTGACGGAACTTTACTTCCGATGGATCAGGATATTTTTGTCAAGGCATATTTCGGTGAGCTGACGAAAAAAACTTCGGCAGCAGGATACAAACCCGAAGCTGTTATAAAAGCCGTGTGGAGCGGCATGAAAAAAATGCTTGGCAATAACGGATCAAAGACAAACGAAGATGTTTTCTGGGAGTGCTTCCGTCATGAGCTTGGAGATGAAATAATGGAGCACCGTCAGCTATTTGACGATTTTTATAAAAACGAATTCAACAATGTCAGCTCTGTTTGTCCTGTCAACCCCAAAGCCAAAGAAACAATATCCATGATAAAGTCCTCCGGTCTGAAAACAGCCGTTGCGACTTTACCCGTATTTCCGGCTGCGGCAATTGAGGCAAGGATAAATTGGGCAGGAATTGACACAAATGATCTTGAATTCTATACCTCCTATGAGACCTGCCGCTTTACAAAGCCCAACATAAAATATTATGAAAATGTACTTGCAAAAACAGGTGCCAGAGCAGAGGAATGTCTCATGGTTGGAAATAATGTTGATGAGGACATGATCGCCTCAGAGCTTGGAATGAAGGTATTTCTTCTTACAGACTGTCTGATAAACGATCATGACAAGGATATTTCCGTTTATAATTGCGGCAGCTTTAATGAACTGCAGGAATACATTAAGAGTCTGATGTGAATTACTCGGCAGTATCAGGGAAAAGCAGCTTTATAGCTTCAAAGATACTGCCGCTCATTACGGGGTATTTCGCAAGCAGTTCTCCCTTTATCTCGGGTGAAATATTGGTGTGCAGATAGAGTGAGTCGAGTCCTGCATCGTGTGAGCCTCTGATATCCGTGATATAGTCGTTGCCTATCATAATGCTTTCTTCGGGCTTTAGTCCGTGCTTATCAATTATTCTTTTATAGAACATTATATCAGGCTTTGCACAGCCTTCGTCAGATGATATCATAACATCTTCAAATTGGTCATAAATTCCGAGCATTCTTATTTCAGGCTCTGTAAAAATACGCTGAGCATTTGAGAGAAGATATGCTTTTCCCCCATGGCTGTGAATGGCGTCAAAAAGCTCTTTGACACCGTCATAGAGCCTGATATACTTTATTGACAGCGCACGGAATGTTCTGCCTGTTGCTGCTGCAAGAGCCATATCACACGGAACCCCTTTTTCGGTATAGAGACGCTGAAAGACATACTCTATCTGAGGCTCGGGGTTTGTGGTATATTTATCGGCAGGTATTTTTTCTATAAGCTCACTGAGATAGGCACCATACAGCTTCTTCAGCTCGGAAGGCTTATATGCCGCTCCGCCCATTGAGTATATCATCGCCATATTTTTCCAAAGGCTCTGTTTATACTCATTTGTATTGATGTCAACCAACGTGCCGTAGAGGTCAAAAATATAATTCTTGTACATTGTTGTTACTCCCTTTCTTTATTATGCGGAATGCTTGTAATTATTTTAATATATTAACAGAACAATTGCAATTATTATCTCGTAGTTATATTTGATTTTTCAGAAAATTTGTTATAAAATAATAAAAGTATAGTCGCAAGGAGGTCAGGAAATGGATTTTGACGCATTTACCGAAGGTATTGAGCCGGGCGGACTGAGAAACCGCTCTGAAATCGGAGTGCTGATATGCTATCTGCTCGAATATATAGGACAGCCGTTCAGTAAAGACGAACTTATTGAACTGATACAGGATAACGGCTTTGCGAATTACTTTGAAACAGCAAATTCTCTTTCAGAGCTGATAAAAAACAAAAACATTGAGTATACGGACGAGAATCAGCAGCTTATTAAAACGACAAAAAACGGCAGGCTTATCGCCTCTCAGCTTAACACCTCTTTATCGCTGACTATAAGACAGAGAGCCGCAGCCGCCGCATCAGTTCTGCTTAAAATGAAAAAGACAGAGCATGAAAACCCTGTAAAGATAAAGCGTGCAGAAGGCGGCGGTTATAATATAGAACTGAGAATTACTGACGGAATGAGGAATCTTATGTCACTGACATTATTTGTACCTGATATTTCCGAGGCTAATCATATAAAAACAAGCTTTCATAAAAATCCGGAAAGGCTTTACTCTGTTGTACTTGCGGCAGTAACGGGAGATAATGCCCTGATACAATGCGCACTTGAGGAGCTGAAAAAATGAGCAATACAGACATGATAGACTTGAAAGAGGCTGAGTATTTCTACCGCTCACCTCATACCCTTATTGACAACAGCGGACTTGAAAGCTTCGGTCTGATAAAAAGCACTGTAGAACTGTTTGTTTATTACGGTGTAAATGATTTTAGTGCAAATGACATAAAGGAGCTTTTTGAAAAGCTGCAGCTTATTCAGAAAAAAAACGGCAGGGTATTTCTTCCTTCCTCCAAAAAAATAAGCGGTGTCCTTGAGTGCTATCTGAAAAAAGGCAAAGAACAATTAAGCCTTGACGGAAATATTTTTCATATTATTTCATGGGACTGCACAGGCTACCGTTGTGAGATAGAATCTGCAAAACAAAAAGGTTATCTGTAACAAAAGCAAAGGGTGCTGCCGCACAGCATTAAGCAGAAGCGGCAGCACCCGTATTATTTAGTTTTTACAGAGCTGATAATGCCAAAACAGAATAATCAGAACTCAGGTTCAAGCAGACCGTAAGTGTTTCCTTTGCGCTTATAAACAACATTTATAGTATTTGTTGCGCTGTTAAGGAACATGAAGAATTCATGACCTATCATATTCATCTGAAGGATAGCCTCCTCAACACTAAGCGGCTTTACTGCGATATTCTTTGTACGGACAACGGAATATTCGTCGTCTCTCATTGCATCATCAGAAGGCTCATTGTACTCAAGGAAATATTGTTCAAGAGACTCAGCCTTCATCTTCTTGCTGAGCTTCGTCTTATTCTTTCTTATCTGACCTGCAAGTATATCTACAACTGCATCGAGTGCATCATTCATTTCAAGAGCTGAGCTTTCAGCACGGTATACCATTGAACCGTCACGAATGGTAACTTCAACAGTCTGTCTGTTCTTCTCAAGCGTTACGGTAACGGTAGCTTCAGCGTCCTCGGAGTAGATTTTTTCAAACTTGCCGAGTTTTTTGTAAACACGCTCCTTAAAGTTATCTCTAAGATTGACCTTTCTGCCTACTATGTTGTATTTCATAAGCCAAACCTCCTTAGGTTTTATGATTCCTATTACCAAATTCTACTGCGAACAGGTATCAGGTTCAACTTAATTATAACACATTAAACAAAAAAATCAAATAGATTTGCAAAAATATATATAAAAATTTTAATCACCAAATTTATACATTATCACAACTAAGGAGTGTTGACACTAAAATAACGTGTCTGAGACTTAGTATCAGCACGAACTGATTCATATAAACGATTTCGCTATTTTTCCGCCTGCTATCACCATTACGGGCTTTTTAGTGATATCGAGCGGGTCGCCGTCATATATCACAAGGTCTGCGTCCTTTCCCTTTTCTATCGAGCCGACACGGTCTGCTATTCCGCATATTTTAGCAGGTGTACAGGTAACTGCCCTTATAGCCTGCTGTCTGTCCATGCCGCTTCGTACCGAAACCGCCGCACATAAAAGCAGGTACTGTATTGGTGTTTCAGGGTGGTCGGTTATAATGGCTGTCGGTATTCCGCTTTTTGCGAGTATACCTGCCGCTGCCGGTGACTGATGACTCAGCTCGGGCTTGCTTCTGTCGGTAAGAACGGGACCCGAAAGCACACCAAGGGCATTTTCCTCCAGCAGCTCATCAACGACCATATAGCCCTCTGTTGCATGAACAAGAACATAAGGAATATCAAATTCTTTCGCTATACGAATTGCCGTAAAAATATCATCTGCCCTATGGACATGGAAATGGGCAGGTATCTCCTTGCGGAAAAGAGGAAGAAATGCATCTGCCTTCATGTCATATTCAGGCTCGTCATAGTTTTCCTTATCGTTTTCATAGTTCTGTCTGTCGATAAAATACTTTCTCCCTTTTATAAGTGCTTCACGGATAAGAGCTGCGGTAGCCATACGGGTAACTGGAGTTTGTTCCTTATCGTTATATGTTGACTTCGGGTTTTCTCCCAGAGCAAATTTTATTCCGGCAGGAGCTTTTACTATCATCTTATCCACTCTTCTGCCGAATGTCTTAATGGCAGCTATCTGACCCGCAACAGGATCGGCACTTCCGGGGCCTGTAAGCACTGTGGTAACACCTGCGCTGAGTGCTTCGTCAAAATAGCCGTCAAGGGGATTTACTGCATCAATTGCCCTGAGCTGCGGCATGACGGGATCTGTATCCTCGTTTCCGTCATCACCCTCGAATGTCAGTGAGTCACCGAACATACCGAGATGAGTATGTGCATCAATAAAACCCGGATAAACAGGTCTGCCCTGTGCGTCAATGACCTCATCATCTTCTTCATCATTTTTCATTGCCCCGACATAGGTTATTATTCCCTCCGATATACGGATACAGCCGTTTTTGATTATGGAATGTTCGTCATCACAGGTATATATTTCGGCATTTTTTATTATCATAGCTATTACCCTTTCTCGATAAGGTTAAACAAGGAGCAAAGCTCCAACAAGCTCGCTTGATTGGAGCGAGCGACGCCGTCAACAGACGTCGGGGAGCTTTAGCTCCTGC
>CACXGH010000074.1 GCA_902767175.1 uncultured Ruminococcus sp. | reverse complement strand
GCAGATCAAGTCCGAGAGAAACCTCGAAAACGGCATGGCTGTATCTGTAGGCAGACTCAGAGAGGATACACAGTATACTATCAAGTTCGTTTGTATGTCTCATAATACACTCAGAGGCGCAGCAGGCGGCGCAGTTCTTCTTGCAGAGCTTCTTTGTGCAGAAAACTATATCTGATCATGAACGAATGATAAAATAAGGAATATACTTAAAATAAGGAGGTAATAATATGGCAGACCATATTTTCACGGGATCCGCCGTTGCTATAGTAACACCTATGAACAATGACGGCAGCGTAAACTTTGAAGAATTCGGAAAGCTTATCGACTTTCAGATAGATAACGGTACTGACGCTATCGTGGCAACAGGTACAACAGGTGAAAGCGCAACTCTGAATATGGAGGAACACTGTGAGGTCATAAGATATACCATAGAAAGAGTAAATAAGCGTGTTCCTGTTATCGCAGGCACAGGCAGCAATGATACGCTCTTTGCCGCAGAGCTTTCCAAAGAGGCAGAACAGGCAGGCGCAGACGCTATCCTCTCTGTTACACCATATTATAACAAGACATCTCAGAGCGGTCTTGTTCGTCACTATAACTATATAGCGGACAGAATAAATATCCCGATGATACTCTATAACGTACCGTCAAGAACCGGCTGCAATATCAAGCCCGAAACCTATGCCGAGCTTTGCAAGCACCCGAATATCAAGGCTGCCAAGGAAGCCAACGGCGACCTTTCGGCTCTTGTAAGAACAATGGCTCTGTGCGGTGACCGGCTTGATATATACAGCGGTGAGGACAGTCAGGCATTTGCTGTAACTGCAATGGGCGGTCTCGGTGTTATCTCTGTATTGGCTAATGTATGCCCGAGAGAATGCCATGACATGATGCAGCTTGCACTAAACGGTGATTTCAAGAGAAGCTTTGATATGCAGAAATACTATATAGAGCTTATTGATATGCTTTTCTCCGATGTCAATCCTATCCCTGTAAAAGCTGCCATGAACCTTCTCGGCTTTAACTGCGGCCCGTGCAGAATGCCCCTTGCTCCGATGAGTGAGAGCGGCTATCAGGCTCTTGTAAACTGCCTTAAGAAATACGAGATAATCAAGTAAGTTACGGAACCACTGAATAAAGGACGGATAAAAATGACAAAAATCATTATCACGGGCTGTTCGGGAAAAATGGGTGCAAGCATTATAAATGCCGCAGCGCTGAGAGATGATATCTGCATAGCTGCAGGAATAGACCTGACAGCTCCCGTAAATGCGGACTTCATTTATGCAAAGTCATTTCCGGAGCTTGAATGCGATGCTGATGTGATCGTGGATTTTTCAAACCCCGTTCTGCTCGATGATCTTCTTGCTTATGCAGAAGCTCATAATATGCCGGCGGTAATATGTACAACGGGATATAATGAGGAGCAGAAGAATAAAATAAAGGACGCTTCAGCGAAAATACCGGTATTTTATTCGGGCAATATGTCACTCGGAATAAATCTCATCATAGAGCTTGCCAAGAAAGCAGCAGCAGTATTCGGAGATAATTTTGATGTTGAGATAGTAGAGCAGCACCATAATCAGAAGCTTGACGCACCGAGCGGCACAGCTCTTATGATAGCAGACGCAATTTCTCAGGTAAGAGATGAGAGTGAGTATGTATATGACCGTCATGCATACAGAAAGAAGCGTGACAAGAAGGAGATAGGCATACATTCCATCAGAGGCGGAAGCATTGTCGGAGAGCATGAGGTAATATTTGCAGGACAGGACGAAATCCTTACAATAAGTCACAGTGCAAGATCAAAAACTGTCTTTGCAGCAGGTGCTCTGAATGCAGCGGCATTTCTCAAGGGAAAGAAGCCGGGTATGTACGATATGTCAGACCTTCTGAGGGAGACCGACTAAGGAAGCGCTGAGCCGAAAGGCGTGATCAATTCAGCGATTCCCTTATAAAAAAAACGAGGTGAATTATCATGAAGCCGACAATAACCGTATGCGATGATGTAACATTGATAATCCTGCAGAACGTACCTGCAAATATGGATTTTGTAACAGAGGTATTCGAGAAGATCGCTGCAATGGATATTGATGTAGATATGATATCGCTTAATCCGCCGCAGAGTTCAATGACAAGTCTTTCGTTTACGGTAAGTGACGATGACCTTGTGAAGATACTGAGTTATACCTCAAAGCTGAATGAAGGCAGCATAAAACCGATAGTCAGCAGCGGCAACTGTAAGATATCGGTAAACGACCCTGAAATGGAGAATTGTCCGGGAGTTGCAGCAAAGGTATTCAGAATGGCTGCTCAGGCAGGAGCTGATATTCGCCTTATCACGACAAGCGAGTCACAGATATCGCTTCTTGTCACGAAGTCAGACTGTGACACCACGTTTGCAGCTATTTCAGAGAGCTTTGAAAAATAAAAAAGCGGACTGCCAATTACGGCAGTCCCCTGAAAGCTATAGTTTTATATTGCGTTAAACAAGGAGCAAAGCTCCAACAAGCTCGCTTGATTGGAGCGAGCGACGCCGTCAACAGACGTCGGGGAGCTTTAGCTCCTGCGG
>CACXGH010000073.1 GCA_902767175.1 uncultured Ruminococcus sp. | reverse complement strand
GCAGGAGCTAAAGCTCCCCGACGTCTGTTGACGGCGTCGCTCGCTCCAATCAAGCGAGCTTGTTGGAGCTTTGCTCCTTGTTTAACTATTAAGAAATTATCTTACGGAAACACTTTTACAAATTTCTTTTATTAGATTTGTGCACAAATTCCTGTAAATTCTTTCATAACAAAATTAACATAAAATATTGCCTTTTAGATTATAATTTGTTATAATACAACTAAATATATACAAAAGCCTGTAATGTACTTCGGAACTATTATTTATGAAAGGCTGATAATTGTGAGCGATAAGAAAAAAGACGATGAAAAAAACAAAAAGAACGATGCTTCTGCCACGGCGGAAAAAGGCGGAAAGCAGTCAAAAAGCGCCAAATCCCTAAAAACAGGTAAGAATGAAAAACAGGTGAAAGCAGCTAAAACAGGCAAATGCGACAAACAGCCCAAGACCGTTAAGGGGAGAAAAGCTGCCGCAGGCAAAAACGATGCGGTTCTTACTCCCGTTAAGCTTTATTCCCCTGCCGGTTTTCCGTTCCATAACAGAGAGCTTAGCTGGATGGACTTCAACAGCCGTGTGTTGGAGGAGGCATTTGAAAAGGATAATCCCGTTCTTGAGAGGGTCAAATTCTTGGCTATAACAGCCTCTAACCTTGATGAATTCTTCATGGTGCGTGTTGCAGGTGTTATGGACAGAATGCACTCAAAGCCTAATACTGCCGATGAATCAGGCATGACGCCTGTACAGCAGTTTGACAAGCTTAGTGAAAAAATACACGAATTCTCCAAAAAACAGTATTCATGCCTGCACCGTTCGATAATACCGGCTCTGAAGAAAAATAAACTTCGATTTCTGAAAATTAAGGAGCTTACAAAAGCACAGAAACAGAAGGTGGACGAATACTTTGATAAATTTATTTTTCCTGTATTAACTCCGCTTGCTGTGGATACCTCAAGACCATTTCCGCTGCTTGCTAATAAAAGCCTTAATATTGCGGTGAGACTTCTTAAGGACGGCGAGGATATCTTTGCGGTAGTTCAGGTGCCGTCTATTATTCCGAGATATTTTGAGGTCAAGGCGGATCAGGGCAGAGCATTTGTTATGCTTGAGGATATTATTATAAGCAGGCTTTCGGAACTGTTTGAGCTGTATAAGATACAGGCTTGCTGTCTGTTCAGAATAACGAGGGATTCGGATCTTGATATTGACGAAGAAGCTGACGATCTTCTTGTTGAGATAGAGCATTCGCTGAAAATGCGTCAGAGGGGAGACCCTGTAAGACTTGAGATAATATCAAAGAGCGATGAAGAACTGAAAAAGTTCCTTATAAATATGCTTGGTGTCGGGGAAAAGGAAATTTACGAGGTATCAGGTCCGCTTGACCTTACTTTTTTCTCTAAATTCGGAGGACTTGACGGACTTGACGAGCTGAGGTTCAGTCCGATAACACCCGTAAATCCGCCTGCCGATTTCTTCGGATATGATGATGTTTTCGAGGCTGTCAGGCAGAAGGACAGAATGGTGCATCACCCATATGAAAGCTTTGACTGCGTGACAAAGTTTATAAACCAGGCTGCAAATGATGAAGATGTTCTTGCTATAAAGCAGACATTATACCGTGTCAGCGGAAATTCCCCCGTTATAGCAGCGCTGATAAAGGCTGCTGAAAACGGCAAGCAGGTGACAGTGCTTGTTGAGTTGAAAGCAAGATTTGACGAGGAAAATAATATAGGCTGGGCTAAAAAGCTTGAAAAGGCAGGCTGTCATGTTATTTACGGTCTTGCAGGACTTAAAACGCATTGTAAGATACTTCTTGTAGTCCGCCGTGAGCAGGACGGCATCAGAAGATACCTTCACATGGGTACAGGCAACTATAACGATATAACCGCCCGTTTCTATACGGATATAGGCTTGTTTACCTGTGATGAGAAATTTGGTGAAGATGCTTCGTCACTGTTCAATGTAATAACGGGATATTCTACACCGCCTGTTTACCATAAAATGAAGGTGGCTCCGACAGGGCTGAGAAAATTCTTTGCCGAGATGATAGAGAACGAAACAGAAAATGCAAGGGCAGGACTTCCCTCAGGCATTACGGCTAAGGTGAATTCACTTGTAGACCCGGAGATTATAAAGCTGCTCTATAAGGCTTCACAGGCAGGAGTAAAAATAACGCTTATAGTCAGAGGTATATGCTGCTTAGTACCCGGAATAAAGGGTATCAGTGAAAATATACAGGTTCGCAGTATTGTAGGACAGCTTCTTGAACACAGCAGAATTTTTATCTTTGAGAATGGCGGAATCAAGAAAATATATATGGGGTCTGCCGATTGGATGCAGAGAAACCTTGATAAGCGTGTGGAGCTTGTTTTCCCGATAGAAGAGCCTGACCTGATAGAGCGTTCATTCGGTATTGTAAACCGTATGCTGAAGGACGTACTCAATACAAGGATACAGCGTCCCGATACGTCTTACGAGCTTCTTGACAGAAGGGGCAAAAAGGTGCATAACTGTCAGCGTGAATTTTCTGATGAAGCGAAAAAGGCACTTGCGTCAAAGAAAAATACCGTAAGGGAGGAACGGCAGTTCATTCCGCTTACAGGTGAGAGTTTCAGGCTCGATGATGAGAATAATTCATAAAAGCGATTGTAATATATTGATCAATGGTGTAAAATGGTATTAACCAAAAAATAAAAGACAAAGGAGTGTTTTTAATGAAAAGAGTCGGCATACTTACCAGCGGAGGAGACTGTCAGGGACTGAATTCCGCAATCAGAGGCATAGCTAAAGGTCTGTACGAGTATTACGGAAAAAAGGTAGAGATCTATGGAATTATTGACGGCTACAGAGGACTTATCAACGGAGAGTACCGTCTTATGAAACCTGAGGATTTTTCGGGTATCCTGACAAGGGGCGGAACTATTCTCGGAACATCGAGACAGCCCTTCAAGCTCATGCGTGTTATAGATGATGAGACAAGCGTTGATAAGGTAGCTGAAATGAAGAAGCATTATGCGGAGATGAAGCTTGACTGCCTTGCAATTCTCGGAGGAAACGGAACACACAAGACCGCTAATATGCTTTCTGAGGAAGGTCTTAATGTAGTTACACTGCCAAAGACGATAGACAATGACATATGGGGAACAGATGTTACGTTCGGTTTTCAGAGTGCGGTAGATATTGCAACTCATGTAATAGACTGTATCCATACAACAGCTACATCACACGGCAGAGTATTTATTGTTGAGTGTATGGGACATAAGGCAGGCTGGCTCACACTTCATGCAGGTATTGCGGGCGGTGCTGATGTTATACTTATACCTGAAATACCGTATGATATAAATAAAGTAATTGAGTGTATAAAGGCTCGTACAAAGAGCGGAAAGACCTTCTCTATACTTGCTGTTGCTGAGGGTGCTATCTCCAAGGAAATTGCAGAAATGCCCAAAAAGCAGAAGAAGGAAGCAATAGCTAATCTTATGTATCCGTCTATTTCATATAAGATAGCACATGAGATAGAGCAGGCAACGGGACAGGAGACAAGAGTTACTGTTCCCGGTCATTTCCAGAGAGGCGGAAGCCCGAATGCATACGACCGTTTTATAACCACACAGTTCGGTGCGGCGGCAGCCAAGCTGATAATCAAGGAAAAGTACGGTTTCATGACAGGAATGGTAAACGGCAAGGTAGTACCTGTACCGCTCAGTGAGGTAGCAGGAAAGCTGAAGGAAGTACCTGTAAACAGTAAAATAATAAAAGCCGCAAAGGATATCGGCATAAGCTTCGGCGACTGATAATAAAGACCGATCGTGTCATAGCACCAAAGGTGTATCGGACTTCGTTTCGGCAATTATGGAGGGATACCTATGAATTCAAACACATCTGAAAACGAGAGAATACTCAGAGAGAGGAAAAGGTGGGGCTTTTTCGGAATCCCATGGACCTTTACCAAATACAGTCTTTGGACTAAGAAGCTTGTAATAGAGCAGGGACTTTTCAGAAGCGTAGAGAACGAGATACTTCTTTACCGCATTGTAGACATAACATATTCGAGAAGTCTTTTTCAGAAGCTTTTCAAGCTTGGCACGATTGTAGTTCATGCACACGACAAGACCACACCTGTTGTAACTATCAAGAACATAAAGCATTCCCGTGAATTCAAAGAAACGCTGTCCGAAATGATCGAGAAGGACCGTATCAGAATGAAGATGCGTCAGAGCGAATTTGTCGACGTAGGACATCCCGACTTCGACGACCACGATGATGACGACGGAATATTCTGAGTAAATAACCGAACCGGCGGAGTATACCCAAGGAAACTTTCTTTGGGAGGCTCCGCTGTTTCTTTTAGATGAAAAAATACAAAAAGCAGGCACGGTAAACCCGGAGTGCCTCCTGTGTCGATTTGCGGTGTCAGAAATGTATGGTGACAGTTAGTTGTCCGCACCGAAAATCTTCCTGAATAAAACCTCAGTACCCCGGAGTGCCTCCGGTGTCGATTTGCGGTG
>CACXGH010000072.1 GCA_902767175.1 uncultured Ruminococcus sp. | reverse complement strand
GCAGGAGCTAAAGCTCCCCGACGTCTGTTGACGGCGTCGCTCGCTCCAATCAAGCGAGCTTGTTGGAGCTTTGCTCCTTGTTTAAGAAAGGAACTGACGGTGATGTATGATTGGGGAAAGCTGAACAAAATACTCAGGCTCGTTGTGCTTGTGTCGGTACTTGGTGCTGTTTGTATGTCGCTTGTTGACCTGAACGGATACCGTAATGCCATAGCAGGGATTCCGACTCCGAGACAATCTGCGGCAGAAGGTCATGTCCGTTTTGAGCTTGACGGCTATCAGGTGAGAATAGGATATATGTATCATTATGATATCGAAGCTCTTGTTGTACATACCAAAAATTACAGCGGCTGGGATATAGGCGATAAGTTAGGCCCGAAAGATGCAGCCCTTGCATGGGGCAGAGTTGCCGAGAATAATAAAAATATAGACTTCCATTGGGATCAGAACAACAGAAGAGTAAGCTGGAGCATTTCTCCTGATGTAGAGGAGCGTGTATTCGGCTTCAGCGGTGCTTCAGGGCTTGAGATATCCAATAATCATCTGATACCTGCCGATATGGCTGTCAAATGGAAAATAAAGCAGATAAGGACAGGAGACCATATACGCATAACGGGCTATCTTGCAGATGTTGTCGGTTACAGATCAGACCGCAATTTTACATGGAAGTCCAGCACGGTACGCACCGACACGGGTGACGGTGCGTGTGAGGTCATATATGTGACAGACGTAGAATGGCTGTGATATGATAGTAAAAGCCGATGAAGGTCCGTATTCCTTCATCGGCTTTTGCAGTGCTGTGCGGTTTCGTTTATTCTAAGTTGCCTGTATGGAACATTATTGCCGACAGTGCCGCCAAAGGCGCTGTTTCGGCTCTGAGTATCCGCTTGCCTAAAGTGGCTGTGACAGCTCCGCAGTCCGTCAGCAGAGAAACCTCGCTTTCCTCAAAGCCGCCCTCAGGTCCCGTGAAAATGCCTATCCTCTTGTCGCTTGTCTTTATCAGCTCTCTCAGCGGCTTGCCTCCGCCTTCATAAAAGAGTATCGCAAGGTCGAGCTGTTCAAGTGTCTGTGCGGCGGCTTTCAGTTCGGTGAAGGCGCTGACTTCGGGTATTATTGCACGCCGTGACTGCATTGCAGCCTGTTCGGCTATTTTCTGATATCGCTGTCGTTTTTTATCCGCTGATTTGATGTCGGGTCTTGATATACAGCGGCTTGTCAGTACGGGAACTATCCTGCTTACACCAAGCTCTACCGATTTCTGAATGACGCTCTCCATTTTATCGCCCTTTGTCAGCGCAGCAAACAGAGTTACATTAATATCAGGCTCATGCGTGCTCTCGCTTGCCGAAACGACACGCACAAGCACACCCTCCGGAGTTATCCGCTCTATTCTGCATAAATGCTCGGTCTTGTTACTGTCGCACAGAGTAACGATTTCCCCTGCCGACATACGCAGAGACTTTGATATATGTACGGCATCTTCGCCTGTTATTAGATGTGTCTGACCTACGCTTTCGCAAAAAAACCAATCCATATTTTTCATTCTCCGTTCGTGATATAGCTCTTGTTACAGCCGACAGCCTGTCTTTTCTTTTTGAGGATCAGGGATCTGAGCTTTTGCAGACGGAAACGGTTGTAACGCTGTATGAATATAAACGGTACATTTCCGATGAGCAGAAGAAGTGTCAGAAACGCACCCGTGAGAGGCTTGTTTATTATCAGCAGGACTATGGCAAAAAGACAGTTCATCGAATGATTCCATTCACCTCTGCAGGTCTCTCTTATAAATCTGTCGATATATTCTATCGAAATATCGTCAAGGTGATCCTTGGAAAAGCCGTTTTTGCCGATATGCTGCGGCAGCCGGTCTTTCCATTTGTTTATATGCAGCGTGTCACTGTAAAACCTTCCTCCTCGTTCCCATTTATGAGGTCTGTACATTCGTCTGTCAGGCGAATAGTCCTCGTTCTTCTTCATTATGCATAAAAAGAAGGTCGCATAGTGCCATATCACGCCTAAAAGAATATTTATCATCAATACGTTGAAAAAGTGCTTGTCATTTATCATCGGCAGTACTCCTTTCCTGTTATTTTTTAAACAAGGAGCAAAGCTCCAACAAGCTCGCTTGATTGGAGCGAGCGACGCCGTCAACAGACGTCGGGGAGCTTTAGCTCCTG
>CACXGH010000071.1 GCA_902767175.1 uncultured Ruminococcus sp. | reverse complement strand
TCCGGTGGACACCTCTGCCGAAGGCAGAAGCACCGACCGAGCCGGCAGGCGAGACTCGGGGGACATCGACGCTTGTTATACTATTATCATTTTAAAAAGTTGATATCATAAATGTCTCATTAAAACTATTCAAAATTTTAAAACTTAAGTTTTAAAAGAGATGAAAGTATTCTGTGCCGCCTGCTCGGCGGCGGATAGTATTGCAATATGCGGCTGTAAAGGGAGACCTTGTGCCCAAGGTCTCCCCTCTTCCAAGGCTCAACGAAAAAGAATTTCGCCGACTGCGGTCGTCGACCAGGGGCTCTGCCCCATGGACCTCGCAGCCTTTGAAAAGGCTGGCGAAACTTCTGAGTTTTGTATTATTGATGCAGCAGTACCTTTCCCGAAAGCTTAAGACGTTCAAGCCGCAGGATAAGTCCGTCCGCAGCGATGTATATAAATACTGCCGTTGTGACAGCATGAACGGTATCGAGGGGAAGTCCTGCGGCATATACACTCATCAGCGTACCTGCGTTTACGGGTGTTCCTGAAAGTATAAGTGTGGACGGGTCCATTATTCCGCCGTATATCACAAGTGCCGCTATAAATCCCCATACCGAAAGCGTTACACGGGTTACGGGAATTATTCCCTTTGAGAATATAAGTCCTGTTATATAACCTATTAGTCCCATAGAAAGCATCTGCCACGGTGTCCATACACCCTGACCGAAGAATATATTTGACGCAAGCATCGCTGTCTCACCGATGAGAAAGCCTGTTTCGCTGCCGAGACATACCGCAGAAATGATAACTATAGCCGTAACGGGCTTACAGGCAGGAAGCATATAGAACGCTGCTCTGCCTGCCGTACACATTGCACACAGCAGGGCTATTACAACAAGCTCCCGTGCCTTGAGCGGCTGTCTGCCGAGCATGAAATAGAACGGTACAAAGCTTTCAAGGAGTATAAGCAGCGAAATAAATATATATTTTGTACCGTCAAGGAGAAATACTCCCCATATCACTGTCAGAGGTACGGCTATAAGCGTAAAGAGCGAGGATATTATTACTGCCTTGCGCTGACGCTTTATGCGTGAAAGCTTATATCTGCCGTGTCCCTTATCCGAAAGTACAGGGATAAGTACGGCTGACAGGAAAAGTACGGTATATGTAACGGGAAGGGTTTCAGAAAAAAACGGTATATATATTATTCCTGCGGTGACGGATAAGGATACAGCAAATATTATGACCGAGAGCATGGTAAGTGTAAGCTTTAACGGGCTTTTTTTACGTCCGGCTGATGAGCCGCCCTCAGGTTCAGTGCCGTCAGGAGGATTTTCGGGCGGCAGCTTATTATAAAGCTGTTCGTCGGTATTTTCGGCTGACAGTGCATAAAGCAGGTCGGAGGGGGTTATTATACCCTCCTGTATATCCCGTGACATTCTGCTGCAGGAGGTCGTATAAACGGCATTCTGTGAGAAAAACTGCAGCGGCTCTTCACAGCTTACTATCCTGCCGCCGAAAAGCATTGCACAGCGGTCGGAATTTGCTGCGGCAAACTCTGTATCGTGTGTGACGGTGATTATTGTTGTTCCGTTTTCGGAGAGCTTATCGAGTATAAGTGCAAGCCGTCTCTTGCAGGCACAGTCAAGCCCTTTTGTCGGCTCATCGAGCAGAAGTATATCAGGCTCGGTGAGCAGCAGCTTTGCAAGTGCAAGCTTCTGGGCTTCACCGCCCGATATATCAAACGGGTGGCGGTTAAGAATTCCCGAAAGCTCACAAAGCTCCGTTACCCTGTCGGCTCTTTGCCGCTTTTCATTATCCGTCAGCTTTTTATCAGACAGCACATCAAAAAGCTCCTCCTTTACCGTATTCCTGATAAAGAGCAGTGCAGGGTCCTGCGGCATATATGCTGTCCCCTGTTTTTTCGGGTCGGGACGGGTAATTCTCTTATTATCTGCGGTTATACTGCCGCTGTAAGCTGCAATGCTGCCCGAAAGAATATTAAGCAGCGTTGTTTTTCCGGAGCCGTTGCCGCCGAGGATCGAGAGCTTTTCGCCCTTATATATATCAAGGCTCAATCCCTTCAGTATATCGGGGCTTTTCTTATCATATCTGAAATACAGCTCCTTTAAAGACATCAGCGGTTTTGTTTTATCCGGGGGAGCTTTTTGCGGAATCTCACGCAGAGGATGCTCTGATGATATCTCCCTGAGCCATGCTCTTCCCTCAGATACTGACATCGGAAGGTCTCTGCTGCCGTTAAAGCTTCCCGTATAACAGGCTATTCTTGCAGGTGCAGGAAATGACAGGAAAGCATGGTGTCTGATCTTAAAGAGGCTCAGGGCGCACTGTGAGGGTGTGCCGTCTGCTATTATTCTGCCGTCAGACATTACAAGCACTCTTGTGCTGAGCGGCAGTACCTGTTCAAGACTGTGTTCGCTGATTATTATTGTCGTGCCAAGCTCCCTGTTTATCTTGCCGAGCAGCGATATGAATTCATAGGCTGACACGGGGTCAAGACGTGAGGTAGGCTCATCAAGGAGCAGGAGTGAGGGCTGCATGGCTATTACGGAAGCTAAGGAAAGAATCTGCTTCTGACCGCCGGAAAGCTCTTCGACAGATCTGTCGAGAAGGTTTTCAATACCGAAAAAGGCTGCTGTTTCTGCGGCTCTGCGGCTGATCGCGGACTGCTTCATGCCAAGGCTTTCAAGCCCGAATACAAGCTCGTGCCATACCTTATCGGTGACGCACTGACTTTCGGGGGACTGCATAACAAAGCCTATTCTGCTGCTTTGTGTCCTTTCGTCAGTCTGTGACAAGGGTCTGCCCTCAAATAATACCTCGCCTGTTAGAGTTCCTGCAGGAGAAAGACAGGTTTTGAAATGCCGCAGAAGCGTACTTTTTCCGCAGCCCGAAAGACCGCAGAGGGTTATCATCTCTCCCTGCTGTACTGTGAAGGTGATATCGGAGAGCGCAAAGCTGTCTGCGCCTGTATATTTAAAGCTCAGACCCTTGAGCGAGCATAGCTCCATTTTATCTCCTCCCCTATACCTGATATTACCGGCAGTGTGCAGAGCAGCATAAAGCCGATGTATAATATGGTTTCCATTAGTGTAAAGCTTACAGACATTACATATGGATAATAATAGAATTCAGTTATCCCCGAAAACATTCCCGCGGTGATAAGTGCGCTCAGCGATATAAGCACAGCAAGAACAGTTATGTCACGCAGTCTTATATGATAGAGCGAATATGCTGTTCTGCCGCTGAGACCATAACCGCGGCTTTTCATTGAATCCGCAGTTATAACCGCCCCCTCCAAGGCTCTGCCTGTCACGCAGGATATTATTCCTGCGGCGGCTCTGGTGCGTTTAATTATTCCTCCAGAGCCTGTATCTCTGCCAAGACAGCGGTGTGCCGAGCGTACCTGTTTAAGCTGTGAAATCAGCAGCGGCACAAAGCGGAGAGTCATTGACAGAAGCAGACTGAGCTTTGGTGATATTCTGCCGAACAGATAAAGCACCCTGTCGGAGCTTACCGTATAGCGCAGGCATACGCACCAGAGCATGACTGAGGAAAGAATACATGATGCGGAAAGACCGTATATGACGGATTCAAGCGTAAAGGGGTTTCCGTCGGGAAGATAAAACAGTATCGTTATCCCCTGATGACTGAAAAGAGGGTTTATCAGACAGAACAGCACCGCTGAGGGTACTAACAGGAATAACGATGCTTTAAGTGCCTTTTTGCCGCCTGATATCACTGCGGAAACAAAAGCGCACAGGAGCGAAATGCTCAGGAAAACGGGATGCTCAATGAGCATTGTAAAGGTTATTACTGCTGTAAAGTACACGAGCTGTACAATGGGGTGATAGGTTGAAAAGCACCTGCTGAGCATATTTTCTCTCCTTTGCTTAAACAAGGAGCAAAGCTCCAACAAGCTCGCTTGATTGGAGCGAGCGACGCCGTCAACAGACGTCGGGGAGCTTTAGCTCCTGC
>CACXGH010000070.1 GCA_902767175.1 uncultured Ruminococcus sp. | reverse complement strand
GCAGGAGCTAAAGCTCCCCGACGTCTGTTGACGGCGTCGCTCGCTCCAATCAAGCGAGCTTGTTGGAGCTTTGCTCCTTGTTTAAGCTAATTATAATCTAAAAATAATTGATTTGCAAATTAAATGATGATATAATAGTGGAAATACGGTCAAGTTAATTTTTGTAAAAATGTGAGGTGAAGCATCAGATGCTGAGTGAATTGTCAGAAGCTGACATACCGTTTGACCGGCTTTTTTCTGTACAGAATATGATAATAACAGGTATTGCCGTGTTGGTGCTTGTACTTGTTTTTTGCTTTCTATCCGTCTGTGCTGCAGCCCTGAGAGAGTCATCTCTTGCTGTGCTGAAGGGCAGCAGTGAAGGAGAAGATACCCGTAATAATAAAGCCGCTGAAATAAAATCATCGTCAGATAAATATCTGAGAAGATGTTATTCCGGCATGGCTCTTAATTCCGCAGCAGCGGTGCTGCTTTCGGGCTGTGTGTTTATTTTGCCGCTGTCATTTGCGTTTTATTCTGCAGGCTGTACAGGTACAGTCTCTATGATACTGTCGTTAATTCTGCTGCTTTTTTTGCAGGCGTTGGTAATTGCAGTGTGCGGCTTTGTAATTCCTGAGCATATTGTGTCTGCAGACCCTGAAAAATATCTGATCAAAGCTGCACCGTTATTCAGGCTGCTTTCTGTTATATTTATACCGATTTCTGCCTTATGCGGTGCTGCTGCAATCCTTTTATCCAGGTTTTCCGCCAAGGAGCATGAAAATGAAGAACAGACTGAAAACCCGACAGAAGAAAAAATTCTTATGATAGCAGACGAGGGGGAGGAAAACGGCACAATCGAGGAAAACACAAGGAGCATGATAGAGAACGTGTTTGACTTTGATGATACCACAGTAGGCGAGGTAATGACCCACCGGAAGGATATCGTAGGTGTCAGAGACGGTGACAGCCTTTCAAAGCTTGTGTCTGTAGCGATAGAGAGCGGCCGTTCAAGAATTCCTGTTTATCATGACGATATTGACGATATAACAGGTATAATCTATGTCAAGGATCTTCTTAAGTATGTAGGAAAGACAGCGCCCGATGACAAAATAGACCCGGCTATCATCAGAGAGGCTGTATATGTACCCGACAGCAAGCGCTGCAGTGAGATGTTTGAATATATGACATCTCATAAGACACAGATAGCAGTTGTTATAGATGAATTCGGAGGTACGGGCGGCATTATTACAATGGAGGATCTGATAGAATCCATTCTCGGCAATATTCAGGACGAATATGACAATGAGGACGATGTAATAAAGAAGGTAAACGAATACAGTTTTACCGTTGACGGTGCAACTCCGCTTGATGAGATAGAGGATCTGACGGGTATCAGCTTTGATGAAGATGATAACGATACTATAGCGGGAATAATGCTTGACAGAATGGGGCATATCCCCAAAAACGGAGAACACCCGTCTATAATGATAAACGGCACAAGGTTTACGGTGCTTGAAGCGGACCAGAGGAGGATATCGAGAGTCCTTATCGTAAAAAATCATCATACGGAAAAGTCTTGATTCACTGATGAAAATATGAAACAACACCGATGAAGGTTATTTTAAGACCCTCATCGGTGTTGTTTTTATACTTTATGCTTCGCTGTCTTTAAACAGATCAATTATCTCTGCTGTAGGTATCTTATCGACCTGAGCTGCGAGCCTGTCTGCATAAGCACTGTCGACATAGCATTCGGCTTTTCCGTTGAGTACGGCAATTGTCTTTCCGGCACTGTCACGCATAAGAACAAGCCTGTCGGTAATTCCTTCATCGACAAAATAGCTGTACTCTACAGAGAGTATCTCGCTGCAGCCGTCAAGATTACCGGGCTTCTTATCCGACCATTCAAGTCCTGAGACATTGGAGATGAAGTTGGAGATTTTAGCGATATTTATTTCTTCTCCGTTATATTTTACCGTTACATTTTCTGTCTCATAATAATTCTTATCGAGACCTTTTGTTTTGGTAAAGATATAGTCATAGCTATTTCCTTCTGCTTTAATAACCGCCTTTGCTATCTCTGTTGATGAAGGCTCGATAATGCTGTTCGTAAGAAGGTCTGTCTTCTTTAAGCCGAGCCATTTATTCTCATTAGCATAAGTCCTGTATACCGTTGTCCCGGAGGTGTTCATAAGGTAGAAGATATTTTCGCTGTCCGGCTCTGATGCAATTAAGGTGAAATTCGTTCCGCCGTCAGCCTTTATCTCTATCTTTTCATACGGATTGTCAAGTCCGTATTTTTTAAGGTCGTCCTCTCCGACATTGATGTCAGCTATCCATACAGCCTTAAGCTCTGACATAGGGGTCGATATTTCGTTGACTTTTTCGTTGCTGCACTGATACCTTGCAGGAGAAGTCATGAGATAATAGCCGTCATAGCAGCTGTACTCATTTCTGCCGATCACTATATCTTCGCTGTAGTTCTTTCCTGTTATCGTCATATTTGTCATGTCTTCAAAATACGGCGTTACCTGCTTATCGAAGAGCTGCAGCTTTTCGATATAGAAGGTATCGGTAAGACTTGAATGTACGAGATATACGTTTTTGCTGCGTGATGTTTTCATGTAGACTCCCTGTCCTGAGGGAGCTTCATTCCCGAGATACAGTGTTTCTGTTGAACTGTCGCTGTATCTTATCCTTACAGTGGATACGGGCGTCTCAAGTCCATATTCCTTGTCCTTGCTGCCGCTGCGGTCTATCAGTTCTCTTGCCGACTGTGTAAGGCACTGCTTTACAAGAGAGTCGGTGACATTCTTGTCAAGCAGCATATCGGGATGATCCTGCATAGTGTAGACGATCGTGACCTCTTCGTCTTCGGAGTTTGCCTCTGTGCTTTCCGCTGCACTCTCGTCGGTGTCTGATGAAGACGATGAGGTCTTGCTGCTTTTTTCATAGTCAAAAGCGAGGAGCTGATAATCACCGCCCGTATTGCTTACGGTTATTTCCTCCGGAATAAGACCTGTTTTGTCAAAAATGAGTATCTCGTTCTTGTCCGAGAGCTTTATCTCCTCATTGCCTGATGGTATGAGCAAAACTGCAGTAAGTGCTGCTCCGAGTATACCTACCAGCACAGCAGAGCCGATAAGAAGCTTTGTGTTCTTTTTCATCAGCCTGCCCTCCGTTATCTGTTCCTTCTGAGAAGGAACACTGCAAAGCCTGTTCCGAGTATGACGATCGGGATAAAGGCATAAACTACAAAGCCGAGATTAACGGCTGTCTGACGGTCTATGTCAAGGTCAAACTCTGTGATTACTTTATCTGCAACGGTTACTCTGCTTGTGTCTCTGCCTGTTATTGATGCGAGCATGGTTGAAAGATAGAGCTGGTTGCCGTAATCAGAGCCGTAATATGATTTACTGAATATCTTGTAAGTGCCTGAAACTATAAGGTTGGAATAATCCGTCTCCGTACCCTTAGTGCCCTGTGCAAGAACGATTGTTTTGCCTGTAATTGCGTCAGAGATATTCCAATTTTCATCTGCGTCAAACGGGCATATACCGGAATAATCAGAGAATGACAGGAGAGGTATGCAGTAGTTTGCATTGATTATGCTTACAGGCTTTGTATATCCTGTAATCACAGGACGCTCATCTTTATTTTCGGGGTCTCTGTAAAGCTCTGAATAATAATTGCATAATACTCCGTCAAAATAGTTTGAGCTGCTGCTGTTTATCTTTGTGCTGTCTGCTTCAAATACAAAGCCGTGCTCCAGCTCTATGCTGTATTCAAGAAGCAGCCCGTCAAGATTGGGGATATCAACGTCCTTCGATTCTGACAGGAACAGCATATTCTTCTTATACTTGCCGTCATTGTCAAGGTATTTCCTCAGTTTGTCTGTCTCTTCCTTGGTGTAATCCTGTGTGGGAGCATATACAACAAGGAGGTCGGTGTTTGAGGGAATGTCGTTATCCTTTATGGACATTTCCTTTACAGTGTAGCCGTTAGAGGTGAGGGTCTTTACAAAGTAGGAATAGTCCTCACTTGTATAGTCGGTAAGTACAACGACATTGGTTACCTGCTCATTTGTTACAGAGACTATGGCATTATCAATGCTCTGTTCCGAATGGGAGGAAGCTATATATTTATAGCTGTCGGAATATGAAGCAAAGGTGAAAAGGTCTGATACGGTGAGAAGTCTGTAGCTGTCACCGCATGAAACTATGATATCTGTTGTGTTCAGATCTTCATCGGGGTATTTGTCTACAAATGACGGATTTCTTACAATGTCTGTATAATTTACCTTTATCATGCCGTCTGAGCGTCTCTCCATTTCCTCGGCAAGATAAGCTGTCTGTTTGCAGTAGGGGTCGATATTTATATATGAAGTCTTATCGGTGAGGAAAGTTATATCGACTTTCTTATTGATCTTCTGAGCAATATTGACTGACTGATCGGATATCTCAAAGGAGCGCTTGCTTGTGATATCTGCCGTCATTCCCGGGAACTTATCGGTCATTACATAGGAAATAAAGTTTATCAGCACTACAGCGGCTATTACAAGAATACAGCTTACGGCAGAAATCAGACTGTGCTTCATTTTCCTGCTCATCGGCTTTTTTCTTTCTGAGCTGCTTTTTTCCGGCTTTCCGGGCTTTTGCTGTTTTTTATCTTCCTTGACCTGTGTGTTTTCACCGCTTTCTTCAATTGAAGTTTCTTCCGTTTCGGTTATTTCTTCTGCTGCATCATGCATTGTTTCGTTAAGCTTTTCATTTTCGTTCATTTTTCAGCACCTCCTTAAGCCCATCTTCTTCTGTCAATCACTCTGTCTGTAAGGAAAAGGAATAACAGACTGACAGTGATGAAGAATACGACATCTGAAAGGGAAATGATACCCAGAGTGAAGTCTGAATACCTTGATTGGAAGGAGAGCGCACCGATAAAGCTTTTCAGCCAATCCCATGAAATGGTAGAGGCTATCGTGTCTGCAAGGCTTATTATTAAATTAGCCGCAAAGCTGAATACAGCGGCGATTATAACACTCTCGGTCATTGCTGAAATGAAAATGCCAATGGAGATGAAGGCAGAGCCTAAAAGCAGCATTGCAAGGACATTTCCGAAGATAACTCCCCAATCGGGGGAAGCAATAAAGGAAAGTACGATGCCGTCAATTATATATCCTGAAAGACATATAGCCAGCATTACAAATGCCGAAAGAAACTTAGCGCAGACGATAGAGGCGATACTGACGGGTGAAGTCAGAAGCACCTGATCTGTCCTGTTCTTTTTGTCCTCCGAAAACAGCTTCATAGTAAGAAGCGGAATAAGGAAAAGTACGATGAAGAACATATTCTGATAAACGCTGTACAGATTGGAAGTTCCCGAAAAAAGACACTGTACATAGAAAAAGATACCGTTGAACAGCATGAATGCTGCTGCTACAACATATCCTACGGGAGAGGTGAAGTATGAAGAAAGCTCTCTTCTGAAAATAGCAAACATAATTATCTTATTCCTCCTTTTCGCTGTTTTTTCCTGAGATTATATCGAGGAAGATCTCCTCAAGCGAATGTCCTGCAGGCTGCAGCAGCATGATATTGCAGTCTGTTTTTGCAATGGCTCTGTAAATAGCCCTTCTTATATCCTTATTGCTCTCAACAAGAAATTCATAGCAGCCCTTTTCGCCTTCGCCTTTTTTGATTACCGCCGTAACTCCGTCAATTCCTTTAAGTGCGGAATAGATTCCCTGTTCACGTCCTTCCGCAATTATACGCATAACGGTAGTTCCCCTGCCTGTGCCTGTCAGCTCATCTATTTTGCCGGATTTGGCAATCCTGCCGTTATTGATTATGATTATCTTATCACATACAGCCTGTATCTCGGTAAGTACATGAGAGGATAGTATAACCGTGTGCTTTTTGCCGAGTTCCTTGATAAGTTTTCTCATTTCAATTATCTGTGCAGGGTCGAGACCTACTGACGGCTCGTCAAGTATAAGTACCGAAGGGTCTCCGATAAGAGCCTGAGCAAGCCCCATACGCTGGCGGTAGCCCTTTGAAAGATGCTTTATTATTCTGTGCGATACATCTTCAATGCCCGTTGTTCTGCATATTTGTGCGATATGTTCCTTCATCGGAAGCTTCACTCTGCGAAGCTCAAATACAAACTCAAGATAGCCCTTTACCGTCATATCATTATAGAGAGGAGGTATCTCGGGCAGGTAGCCTATGTTTTTCTTCGCTTCCTTAGGGTCATCAAGTATGTTCTTTCCGTTGATAAGTACTTCACCGCTGTCACATGAGATATAGCCCGTGATTATGTTCATTGTCGTTGATTTTCCCGCACCGTTAGGGCCGAGAAAGCCGAGTATATCACCCTTTTCGACAGAAAAGCTGATATTGTCAAGGGCTGTCTGCCGTCCGTAGCGCTTTGTTACATTTTTTACTTCGATCATTGCCGTTTCCTCCTGTTATTATATATCTATCTCAAGTACGACAGGACAATGGTCACTGCCGTAAACATCTGACAGAATATCTGCTCTTGTTATTCTGTCTTTAATGCGGTCAGAAACGATAAAATAGTCAATACGCCATCCTGCGTTATTCTTCCTTGCGTTAAAACGGTATGACCACCAACTGTAGCGCCCTGTATCATCAGGGTGAAGAAGTCGGAAACTGTCCGTAAAGCCAGAACTCAGAAGCTCGGTCATCTTGCCTCTTTCTTCATCGGAAAAGCCTGCGTTTCCTCTGTTGGTTTTAGGGTTTTTAAGGTCTATCTCATTATGCGCAACGTTAAGGTCTCCGCAGTATATTACAGGCTTGTTCTTATCAAGCTCTTTAAGGTAAGCCCTGAGGTCGTCCTCCCATTTCATGCGGTAGTCTATCCTTTTCAGTCCATCCTGTGCATTCGGAGTATATACATTGACAAGGTAAAAGCTTTCGGTCTCAAGGGTTATCATTCTGCCCTCGTGCGAATGCTCATCTATGTCCATGCCGTTGTATTTTATCGACAGCGGTTCATGCGGGGTCAGTATTGCCGTTCCCGAATATCCCTTTTTCTCTGCACTGTTGAAGTATTTGTTCAGCGTCAGCGGTACTTCGGCCTGTGATTCCTGCATTTTTGTTTCCTGCAGACAAATGAAATCCGCATTTTCATCTTTTACAAAATCAATAAAGCCCTTCTGCATACAGGCTCTTAGTCCGTTTACGTTCCATGAAATCAGTTTCGTACAGATCATTCCTTTCTTTATACAATTTATCAGTGTACATTATAGCATATCATATCCATGAATATCAAGGGAATCGCTGAATAAATCACACCTTACGGCTCAGTGCCTGTCTTGATTGCCCTTTTTCCGCAATCCTGCACATAAATTCCTTGACAACCGACAGGTTGCCTGCGGTCTTTTTGCACAGCCTGACGAAAAAAATGCTGACGCAATACAGGCACTGGATTTGATCAGCGATTTGCAAGAAATAATTGTCTCTCTGTCGTGTGTATATGACAATATTCTTTTCTGAAAGATGATATCATAAGAAAAAACTGCAGGGAGGAATGATCATGCTTGATTTAACTATGCTCGGAGGAAAGGCAGACAGAAAAACAAGAGAAGCTGTTATAGGCAGACTTCTGCTTGATTACGGTTTTCTTTCGAGGGACACTATCGGTGAGAGCAGATGTGCAAGACCTATTGACCTTTTATCGGTCGGGAACAGAAAGAATCAGGTGCTGTTTGCAGCAGCCTTTCACGGAATGGAATGGATAACTACGCTGCTCCTGCTGCGTTTTACCGATGAGCTTTGCTGTTCGGTAATGGAGGGGAGAAGTATGTGCGGAATCAGGGTAGGGACATTTCTCAACAGAAGGGGACTTGCCGTGATACCATGTATAAATCCTGACGGTGTAGAAATACAGATACACGGTGCTGAAAGTGCGGGAGATTATCGTGAAACAGTAGAGAGTGTATCGGGAGGTGATACTTATCATTGGCAGGCAAACGCTGCAGGAGTTGATATAAACCATAATTTTTCTGCTGAATGGGAGGGACTGAAAAAGCGTGAGACTGAAAGCGGCATTACATCTCCTGCCCCTACAAGATTTGGCGGAACAATGCCGGAGAGCGAGCCTGAGAGCCGTACAATAGCGTCATACTGCCGGACAGGGAGCATTTCCCATGCATTGGCATTTCATAGTCAGGGAAAGGAGATTTATTGGAGCTTTGGCAGCTATAAAGAGCCGGAGGCTCACAGAATGGCAAAGTTAATGTCGCTTTCAAGCGGCTACAGACTTAGCGAGCCTGAGGGACTTGCCTGCGGAGGAGGCTTTAAGGATTGGTTCGTAGAAAAATTTCATAGACCTGCCTTTACTATTGAGGTCGGAGCAGGAGAGAATCCGCTGCCGTTGTCACAGCTTGACGAAATATATAATGATATCCGTGAAATGCTTGTGCTTGCTCTTGTTTTGTAATTGTGCTTGATAATTGGGTTTAGTTGTGCTATACTTTTGCTATCATGTGTATAATATACAGTCTGATATCTTTATATGAAAGAGATGTTTATTATGAAAAAGGCAATTAAAGTATATGCAGTCCTGCTTGCAGCTTTAGCCGTTACAGCGGCTTTATCGGGCTGTGCCGGAAGTAAGGATAATAAAAATTCATCATCTCAGGTCTCGGAAGCCGCTTCACAGCAAAGCTCTGAGGAGAGCGCTGTATCAGATACTGAAAGCAGCAAGGTCTCAGAGGAAAGCGGCACGGGCTCCTCAGCCCCCGAAAGCTCTGAACCTGAGGAGGAGAGCAGAGAGATCAGTGCGGAAGTGTCTGATGAAGACTCAGAGGGTGAGAGCAGTGAAAACAGCAATGACGGTTATTTCTTCGATGATGAGCAGATAGTCAGGGATTACCATAACGCTGTTGTATTTACCGATGATGAGGAGTTCAATAAGCTCTTTAATGAAAACTCCATCGACAAGGAATATAATAAGGAGATAAAAGATACCGAAAATGTCATTCAGATGAGAGAGGTAACAATAAAATACGGTGAGCTATGGGCTGCGGAAGCAGAAGAAGCGTATCAGAAGCTGAACGATGCCCTTGAAAGTATGCCTGAGGAGCAGGAAAAGCTTGCTGCATCTCAGAATGAATGGCACGGAACGCTTGAGGAGACAGAGGCAGGCTTTCAGAAGGAAGCGTCAGAGAACGGCACATACGGACTTCTTGCAGCAGATTCAGCGATGATGAACTACTACAAGGGCAGAGCTGCCGTACTTTATCATCAGATATATGTCCTGAGCGGCACGTTTGACATGGAATAATATGATCGGAGGGATACAGCCTATGAAAAGAACGGCAATAAAAAGAGCGGCAGTATTTCTTCTGGCAGCGGTCTTTATTATGATGCTGACGGGATGCGATGTTGAAACACACAGAAAAAATAATCAGTATGTTTCCGATGTAAAAAATCTGGTGAATGATTCGGTAAATCTGACAAGAAAGCTGAAGCAGCAGAGCGAGGAACTTGACTGTAAGGACGCTGAAAAGGTCAGAGGCTATCTTCTTGCGGCTGACGACCTGATAAATACTTTACAGCAGATACAGAAGCTTCGTCCGACAAATGAGTTTGACGAAATGGACGAGCGGCTGAAAACAGCATCGGAAGCTGCCCTTAATAATATCTCACAGATAAGGTCATTCGTTGCTTATGCCCGTGACAGCGGTGATGACACTATTTTTAAGCGTGAAAGCGACAGCTATTACACGCTGTATCTTGAATCCTATGATAAGATGAAGCAGCTTTCTTCCGAGATACAGACATATTGGAGAAATGCGTGAGTATTTCTGAGGTATCATATCGGTAAATATAGATCATTATGGTTATTCAGCCAATCTGTATGCTGCGTAAAAGTACCACAGGTTAATAGAAACATTTAGCGGCACGGTATACTATCAACAGAATACCGTGCTTTTTGTGTGCCGGAAAAAATGTGCGGCAGCATATTCTCTGCGCCTATGGTTATTTATACTGCACATGGTTGTGACCGCAGACAATGAATGTTCGGTCAGACAGTCAGAGCGAGTGTAACGAGCGCCGCCGCGAATCGTCCTGTGCGGTCACGCACCGCACCGTAAGGGGCGTGTTGGGCGGATAATCGCGGATACTGAATGTTTGGTTGGTATGACAGAGCGAGTGTAACGAGCGTCGCCGCGAATCGACAGCGGAGGCACTCCGCCGGCATGAGGGGTGTTTTGGGCTGATAACTGTTTGATTTTTAGGGGTGGATATGGTATAATTATAAAAATACACGACTTAGGGTGACTGCCATGAAAAAAATTCTTACGAAGAGCAGACAGAAAATACTTGATTATCTGAATGAATCAGCAGCAGGCGGCATTATGCCGACAGTCCGTGAAATATGCGAAGCTACAGGACTTAAATCTACCTCAACAGTTCACGCACACCTTAAGGTGCTTGAGGAAAACGGTTATATTTCAAAAACAAAAGGACACCGCTCTATAAAAATGGCAGGCGGTGAGCCGTCTGTAGCTGTTCCTGTTATGGGCAGGGTAACTGCGGGTCTGCCTGTCTATGCGTTTGAGGATATTACGGGCTATGTGCCTTTTTCGGCAGCGAAAGCGTCAGGAAAAGAGCTTTTTGCTCTGAATGTAAAGGGCGAGAGCATGAAGGATATTGGTATCTACGACGGGGATATTGTTATTTGTGAAAAAACTCCCTATGCCGAAAACGGTGATATTGTTGTAGCTATGATAGGCGAAGAGGCAACGGTCAAGAGCTACTATAAAGAAAACGGGCAGTACAGACTTCAGCCGCATAACCCCGAATTTGAGCCTATCATAACAGAAGAGCTGAGTATTTTAGGAAGAGTTATTTCTCTTTACAGGGAATACTGATTACATAAACTTACGGAAACCGGAGTTCAGCTAACCTTTTATCTTTAATATTAATTTCGGATCTTTCTGTTATTTTCGTTCTGATAACGAAGATATTATCTGTAAAATAAGCAATAACCGGATAAAAGCCGGCTTTATCAGGAATGATCTCCGCAAAGAAGCTGACCGGACAGGTATGTTGATTTCCGCGCACACGAAGAATATTAGTGTAAATAATTTTGGGATATTCATTTCAATATTATAGTCTTACTTTCAAACTGCGCACGCATTAATCGAACTATTGAAAAAACAGCATGAATGTGTTATTATCTGTTAGTGTAAAACATTTGTCAGAAGGTGAGTAATACTGATGTCAGGTCTTAAAATAAAAAGCTCCGTCAGAACAAGTATAGTTTCATTGGCAGCATTTTTTCTGTTGACTGCCATGATGATATTTGCCGGAATGCCGATAAGTGTGAATGCGGCAACTATTATGGATAACGGAGACTATGTGTTCCGTGTTCTTGAGGACGGAAAAAGCGCTGAGGTTATACAGTATAACGGCAAAAGCCTTTATGTCTCTTTGCCGTCTACTGTGGATAAATATAAGGTGACTAAGGTCGGAGCTGCTGCCTTTATGTCTAATAAGACGATCAAGGAGCTTGAAATTCCCGGTTCGGTGGAGATTATAGGCTCTAATGCCTTTGCAGGCTGCACGGGACTGAAAAAGCTTGAGATAAACGGAAGTGTTGAGACGGTAGGGGAATGTGCTTTCATGAACTGCTCTTCTCTTGAGACCGCTGTTATCCGTGAAGGTGTAATGAATATAGAAGAGTCAGCCTTTTCGGGCTGCAACCTGTTGAAGAGCATAGAGCTGCCCGAAAGTATTATAAAAATAGGCAAATTCGCCTTTCTTAACTGCAGCTCACTTGAGTCGATAACAATTCCTCAGACAATAAAGGAGCTTGGCGGATATGCTCTTGAGGGTACAAAATGGATCAATAATCAAAAATCTGATTTCGTTACAGTTTCTAACGGTATACTCATAAAATATAACGGCAAGGAAAAGGCAAGAAGCCTGCCGAATTCCATAAAACAGATAGGTGACTGCGCCTTTGCAGGAGATACCGGGATAAATACGGTGCTGATACCAAATACCGTAACTAAAATAGGCAGTTCGGCTTTTGAGGGCTGTACCTCTCTGCAGACTGTTACACTTCCTCCGTCAGTAACATCTATCGGAAGCAGTGCTTTTGCAGGATGTACTGCTTTGGAAATGATAGAGCTTCCCTCCAGGCTTAAGCAGCTTTCTCATGATATTTTCGCAAACTGTGAGAGCCTTACGGGAATTACTATTCCTGCAAGCGTAGAGGTAATAGAACCGAGTGCGTTTTCAGGCTGCAGAAACCTTAAAAACCTGAAGCTGCAAAACGGTATAAAGTCAATTCAGGAATTAGCTTTTTCAGAGTGTATATCTCTTGGCAGAGTTGTTTTTCCCGAGTCTTTGAAGGATCTTTATACAGCGACATTCCTTGATTGTATCAATCTTACAAGAGTTGAATTCAACGGTGATACGGAACTGCCTGTACTTGCTTTTAACGGCTGTAAGAATCTGAAAGAGGTCGTTTTCTACAGAGTACCTTCAAATATCAGCGAATACGCCTTTTCGGGTATCAAGGATATAACATTTTACAGCGATAATAACTTTTATGTTGAGGATTTCGCACGAAAGCAGAAATATAACAGCGAAAATATAAAAAATCTCCCTCCATACGAGGATAAGGGAATTATTGACGAGCTTTCAAAGAATGAAGATGAGGGCGGTTTTTCAGGCTCATATACACTTATTGTTGTAATAATAGTTATTGCAGACGTAGCACTTATAGTATTATTCAGTCTGTACCTGCTGTTTTTCAGCGGCAAAAAGAAAAACGTCAGGGGTGCTGACAAAAATGTTCCTTCTGAGCGACAGAAAACTGCAAAACCTCAGACTGCTCATACGGACAGAACGGCACCTAAAAGACCTCAGAACAGAACTCAGTACGGAGCTCAAAGCAGACCACAGAGCAGACCACAAGGCGGGACACAGAGCAGGGGAGAGCAAAGCGGCCGCAGTGACCGCCGACCGGGACAGTAAGTTCGGGAGGACAGTAAATGCGAAACAAGCTCCGCAGCACAAAAAGACTTGCTGCGATAGGACTTCTGCTGACAGTGGCGTTTATCCTGAGCTGGCTTGAGATGATTTTGTCTGTTCCTATGTCTGTTCCGGGAATCAAGATAGGTCTTGCCAATATTGCTATACTTTTTACAATGTATTATTGCGGTACAGGAGATGCATTTTTTGTACTGACAGGCA
Organism: uncultured Ruminococcus sp.; assembly: GCA_902767175.1. Lineage (GTDB taxonomy): Bacteria > Bacillota > Clostridia > Oscillospirales > Acutalibacteraceae > UBA1213. The sequence goes on along the minus strand of CACXGH010000070.1, from coordinate 2,926 downwards.
GGCTTATTCTGAATGCGGTGCTTTTCGGGAATGTCTCGTCGCTGATATTCAGTGCCGCAGGAGGCTTTCTCAGCTATATTGTAATGTGCATCTGCAAGCGCTTTTTCGGAAAGCATATCGTATATGTCAGTATTATAGGCGGAGTATTTCACAATATCGGACAGCTCATAGCGGCAGGCATTGTTCTTGAAACATCATTTATTGCCTATGCACCGTATCTTATTTTAGGCGGAATAGCGGCAGGCTTGGTAAACGGAATTATTGTAATGCGTGTTCTGAAAGCAGAATTCCGCCCGAAAAAATAGAAAAAATTTTTATATTGTACGAAACAATGGCACGGTAAACTAACTGAGATCAGTCTTCCGTGCCATAATTGTTTATTCTGTTGTATTGTTACAGCACCACAGTAAACTGTATCCATTTGCCGTATTCACCATGCGCTGTGATTTTTCCGCCATGGGCTTCAACGCTTGATTTTGCTATCGCAAGTCCAAGACCGTAACCGCCTGTCTTGCTGTTTCTCGATTCGTCACTCCTGTAAAAACGTTCAAATATCTTATTCAGCTTATCCTTCGGTACTCCTTCGCCTGTGTTGTATATCTCAATTATCCTTTTATTTGACTTTGAATACAGCCGTGCACGGATAAGACCGTGTTCGTCTGAGTATTTTATAGCGTTGTCTGTAAGGATAGTGATAATATGCTTTATCAGGCTTGCGTCGCCCTTATACATCAGATCAGGCTCCGCTTCCGTTTCAAGGTGCTTGCCCATTTCAAATACTCTGCTTTCAAAGGGCAGTATCGTCTGCAGGAATATATCCGTAAGATTAAATTCCGCCATTATCGGTTTATGTCCCGTTTTATCATCAAGCCGTGCAAGACACAGAAGCTCATTGACAAGCTCATTCATTCTTTCTGTCTCAGAACGGATATAGCCGAGCCATTTATTGTCTCCCGTTTCTGTTTCAAGAACATCGGAATTGGCTCTTATAACCGCAAGCGGTGTTTTCAGCTCGTGGCTTGCATTTGAAATAAACAGCTTCTGTTTTTCTAACGTGTCCTTTACAGGCTTTACAAGCCAGAATGATAGTGCAACAGCCATTCCGAAAAAGACAAAGACGGTAAGCAGACCTATTAGTGCGGTAGTGCGAAGCAGATTGTTCTGTGCCTGCTGATAGGATTTTATATCCATAAATACGATTATCATTCCGTAAGGCTTTTGCTGAATATAATACGCATATATACCCATTTCACCAAATGTCATATCGGATTCAAGTGCTTCATTTGCATAGTTTAGTATATCCTGCTGTTCAACATCTACATTTCTTGTCAGAACTATTCTTCTCAGCTCATAAAAATGGTTTATCTGCACCGAAAAACAGTCGGTAAAGCCTGACTGTCCCTCACCGTAAGGATTGATAGTACCCAGATCCGAGGGAAGAAATCCGTCAAGGTCTGCAATTCTCTTTATTCTGTTTTCGATCTCTGCACGGTTAGTGGTGCGCTCAAGAGCATTTACAGCAAACATTATAAAGAATACGGCAATGGTAAGAATCAGTGTTATTACAACAATGAGCTTAGCTCGGAGTTTATTTATCATTTTGCACCTTCCAGACAGTAGCCGATGCCTCGTCTTGTTTTTATCTGTACGTCAGAATGGAGCATGGCAAGCTTTTTTCTGAGAAATGATATATATACTTCGACATTGTTATATTCACTCTCATCATCGCTGCCCCATATTTTAGTAACAAACTGCTCTTTTGTAGTTATTTGTCCTGCATTAGAAATCAGCAGCTCAAGCATCTGAAATTCCTTTCTGCCCAATGCTACAGAGTTTCCGCCGCAAATCATCTCGCCTTTTTTCATTTCAAGTGTGATGTCGCCGTATTTTGGGTTGATATCGGGAACAATGCTTCTTCGTCTTGTCATGGCTCTTACTCTTGCAAGCAGTTCGCCCATTGAGAATGGCTTTGTCATATAATCGTCTGCTCCACAGTCAAGTCCTTTTATCTTGTCGTCCGTTTCGGAACGGGCGGTAAGAAGCAAAACGGGCGTTTCTATCTCTTTTACTCTGAGACAGGACAGAACATCAAGACCATTCATTTTTGGCAGCATTATATCAAGTATAATGCAGTCATAATCTTCCGACAGCGCATATTCAAGTCCTGCCTGTCCGTCATTTGCTATATCTACTGTGTATTTCTCGCTTCTGAGTATAGCCCCGACAGCCTCTGCAAGACCAATTTCATCTTCTACAACAAGTATTCTCATTATTAAACCTCCGTTCGTCCTTTTGTTTTTCTATTATAATACATTTTCTTTATCAAAAGCAATACCCTCCTGTGCCGGGGCACGGAAATCAATTTTGCCGGGACAGTCACATGGGGAAAACCCTTTTCCGGCGGAAAAAGGGTTATTCCCCAGACCCCTTTCCTAAAACCGCTGACTGATTCTATGAAAATAACATACAAATTGGATTTTAGAAGAAGGAATTTATACACCCTCATCTATCAGTTTTTAAAGTTGATTTCCGTGGTGCAGTAAGGCGTAAAAAGAACAGCCATGACAGGTGACGGACTGTAAGATGGAATTTAATCATTCACTCCTTATACTGATACCAAATAGACCTGACGATAAGCTTTGGCACCCTTCTATCTGATATTAGCATTAGTCTGATAATTGGCTTGTAAAGGAACAATAAAGGCTCACTCCGTTTTTTGGAGCGAGCCTTTGAATATTAGTTTTTATTCTGAATTATTTCTTCTTTGTTGTTTTCTTTGCAGTTGTCTTTTTCTCAGCCTTAGGAGCTTCAGCCTTCTTCTCTGCAGGCTTTGTCTCAGTCTTGGGAGCTTCTGTTTTCTTCTCTGCAGGCTTTGTCTCAGCCTTGGGAGCTTCTGTCTTCTTCTCTGCAGGCTTTGTCTCAGTCT
>CACXGH010000069.1 GCA_902767175.1 uncultured Ruminococcus sp. | reverse complement strand
GCAGGAGCTAAAGCTCCCCGACGTCTGTTGACGGCGTCGCTCGCTCCAATCAAGCGAGCTTGTTGGAGCTTTGCTCCTTGTTTAATCCGGGAATAAATATATAATATGATGTTATGATTCATATAATCAGCCGTCTCATTTTATCTATATTATTCGGATAACAGCACAGGTATATTTTACCAATACTGACTTCTGCAGCCAATTGTTTGATAAGATGATATCATCTTATTGAGATTATCAGGTAATAAAAACAGGCAGGAAACAGATCCTGCCTGAGTGTGCTGATATATGTACAGTTATGCAGCCTGAACAGCAGGCGTATCATGCGGAATTTATCTCTGCCTGTTTTTTTCTTGTAAGGCTGCTGAAAATAAGAGAATATGATTTGTCTAACATCTGCTTAAGAAGCTCATCGGGGACTGCACCGTCGGCTTTTACCGAATTCCAATGTGTCTTATTCATATAATAGCCGGGTATAATGTCTTCGTACTGACTGCGGAAGAATTCTCCTTCAAGGGGTTCAAGCTTAAGGGTGATATAGTACGGTGTGTTATTGTCGTCAAGGCAAACAGCCGCAAACATCTTATCACCCACTTTATAGCGTATCCAATTCCATTCTGCCTGCAGGTCTTTTATTACTCCCTTTTTTTCAAGTAAATAACTGTCTATCCATTGATATTTCATTTTTCGGATACTTTACTCCCACTCGATCGTGGCGGAAGGCTTCGGGGTGAGGTCAAAAAGAACACGGTTGACATCGGGTACTTCTGCCGTAATGCGGGCGGTAATATGCTGTAACAGCTCAAACGGAACATTCTCAACTGTTGCCGTCATAGCGTCCTTGGTATTCACGGCACGGATTATTACAGGATATGCAAATGTACGCTTGCCGTCTTTGATACCGACTGATTTAAAATCCGGTACTGCTGTAAAGTACTGCCAGACCTTGCCCTCAAGACCGTTTCTGGCGAATTCCTCACGAAGAATAGCGTCTGATTCACGGACGGCCTCAAGTCTGTCACGGGTTATAGCACCGAGACAGCGTACACCGAGACCGGGGCCTGGGAACGGCTGACGGTATACCATATTGTCAGGCAGACCGAGAGCCTTGCCGACAACTCTTACCTCGTCTTTGAACAGCAGCTTTATCGGCTCAACAAGCTCGAACTTCATATCCTCGGGCAGACCGCCGACATTATGATGTGCCTTTACACCGTCACTCTCGAGAATGTCCGGATATATAGTACCCTGAGCGAGAAACTCGATCCCGTCAAGCTTTCTTGCTTCCTCTTCAAATACACGAATGAACTCTGCGCCGATAATTTTTCTTTTTTTCTCAGGTTCAGCAACACCTGCAAGTTTATCAAGAAAACGATCGGACGCATCTACATATACGAGGTTGGCATTCATTTTGTTTCTGAATACCTCGATAACCTGTTCCGGCTCTCCCTTGCGAAGAAGTCCGTGATTTACATGGACACAGACAAGCTGCTTTCCGACAGCTTTGATAAGAAGTGCGGCAACAACGGAGCTGTCAACACCGCCGGAAAGCGCTAAAAGCACCTTCTTATCTCCTATCTGTGCCTGTAATTCTTTTATCTGCCCGCTGATGAATGCTTCAGCAAGCTCAGGTGTGGTTATTCTTGCCATATCGGCAGGTCTTACATTTGTGCCCATAATTACCTCCGTAAATCTGTTGAATTTGATACTTTATTTTATCAGAAAACAATATATCGTGTCAATAAATAAGTAAAATAAAACAGGTCTGAGAAGCTTTACTTGCGTTCCGTTTTACAGGATCCGTATTTCTGTATTCGATCACCTTGTCAGAATCATACATCGCCTTTTCTCATTTCATCTGCTGCGCTGACATAACCGAGTTCGGTATAGATGAGTCTTCCGTTTTCTCTGTGTGAGAGCATAAGAGAAAGCTTATCGACCTTCATGGAGGCCTTGGGCAGCTTACAGGCTTTTATATCAAAGTCCTTCCCGTATGGAAGCTCAGCCCGTCTGAGCAGGGTTATATGGGGCTTGAAGGGCTTTTTATCAAAGGGAATACCGTTATCTGACAAGGCTTTGCGAAGTTGTGAATCAAGTGAAAAAAGCTGAGATGACTTATCAAGTCCTGCCCACCACAGATCTCCGAATGCCCCTGCTTTGCCGCTGAGACTCAGCAAAAATGCCTTAAAGGAAATAAGTTTCATTGCATTGAGAACTTTATCGGGTGAGTCATACTCTCCGATAAAAGCAAGTGTCAGATGCAGGTTGCTGCAGTTTGTATAGTTTCCCGTAACGCCATGTGATCTGATATCGTTCTGTGCCTTTATAAGCGTATTTTCTATTTCACTGCTGAATTTCACCGCTATAAAAAGCCTCATTATAATTCACTCCTTAGTTTATCCGTCATACCTTGGCAAGCGGATTTGCATTAAGACCTTTCTTTATCTGATCATCTGCAATATGGGTATATATCTGAGTTGTTCCGAGGTTGGAATGTCCTAAAATAGCCTGCAGTGTCCTTATGTCAACTCCGCCCTTCTGATACATCAATGTGGCGGCGGTATGTCTGAGCTTATGCGGAGAATACCCCTGATTGCCGAGACCTATCTTTTCAAGATAATGATTTACCATGTGGTAAACACCTTTATTGGTTATCCTGCACCTTTTTCTGCTGATAAATAAAGCGTTCCTGTCACTGACGGCATCAACAGGCCTGACCTTCAAATATTCCTTAAGTGCATTTATACAGGCAGGATTGAGATACAGAGTGCGTTCCTTGTTGCCTTTGCCTCTGACCGTAAGCACATATTCGCTGTTGATATCCGAAAGGTTTATGCCTACAAGCTCGGAAAGACGCATTCCGCAGTTCAGGAAGAAAACGAGAATGCAGTAATCTCTTTCCCTGAATTCACCGTCAACGGCTTCAAGAAGCTTAAGACTTTCCTCCAATGTAAGATACTTCGGCAGCTTTTTGCCCTTTTTCGGAGCTTCAAGTCCTTCTGTCGGGTTATGGCTTATCTTATGTGTCTTTACTGTAAAGTAATTGAAAAAGTCTTTAAGTGTCGATGTTTTTCTTGCTCTTGTGTTGGCACCGTTGCTCCTGTCCTCCTTGCAGTAATTCAGAAACAGAATTATCTCCGAAAATGTCACTGACCCTACCATTTCCAGATCAACGCACGATATGTCAATATCGTCCATATCAATATCCTTCTTTACAAGTCCTCTGTCCATTATAATAAAACGGAAGAATGTTCTGAGGTCTCTGTAATACTCCTCGACTGTAAGGTCAGCCCTGCCTTTGATATTGCCTGTGTAATCAAGGAATTCCCTGATAACAGGCGGGGCTTCCTTCATTAGTTCATATCTCATTCATTTCTTCCTCCTTTGGTTTTGAGACATTGGTTTTGTTTATAATATCACATTTTTATCTGAAAGTCAAAACTTTATAATACGTTAAAAGCAGGACTGCTTTTTTGCCGGCAGTCCTGCTTTTTGCTGTCATATATTATTTTGTGCGTCTTTTTCGTCCCAGAATTTTATCATGGTATCGGCAAAGACAAGCTCCTTGCCTGTCCAGCCGTAAAGCAGATTGGTGCGGTGCCCGTATTCGGGAATCACCGCATTCGTATACCCTGCCGTCTGAACGCTGAATACATTAACCCTGGGATTGACTTTTGAACGGTATTCCGCTATCAGCTTTGACACATCAATATATCCTCCCTTTGTGCCGAAACCTCTTTTGGTATATTTGATCCTCTCTTGATCTGTACCGTACAGTCCGCCATGACCTGCCTGCTGGTCGGAGTATATAAAGATATTATCCCAATGCTCCTTGTTGTCAATTGCGTCACGGAAAAACAGCCATATACCGTTTTCCGTTGCTGCTCCGACATCACTGCTTTTCTTTTCCGTTATTGTTTTGCACTGGCTCAGCAAGCCGTTTCTTTTGCTTACAGGATAAACTATCAGCCTGTCTCCGAATTTGCCTACATAACCTTCTTCGGAATTTCTTGCGGTTATAAGTGAGCTGAGATTATCTATCTCTGCCACCGTTACACTTCCGTATTCACTGTTGAGCGTTCCCCATGCACTGCCTGAATTATCCGACAGGCACATAGTTTTACCGAAAAGATAAGGCATATTGCTGCAGGCTATATCCATGCATTCCTCAAGGGTATCAAGTATAAGTCCCTTATGATTGACCTCGCTGTCCTCAATTGCCTTCATTGCGGTAAAATATCGGAACGGAAACTGTCTGCCTTTACGGACACCGCTTTTAAGCTGTTCCATAACATCTTTGCATAGCTCGATATCCTCGGTTTCGGTGAATATTCCTCTGAGATTTCTCAGCAGTGCCATATGACCGAGCTTTATGGTTTTCAATATTTCTTTCCATGGAGTATTTGCTGCTCTCTTTGCCTCCCATGTATTATCGTCGTCATTAACGGCTATTGTACCTGTTTTCATAAGCTCGTCTATCAGCTCTGAATTCGCATGACAGATCCGCACTGTGTCTATAATTCCTATACCGGAATTTTTATATTTATGCAGCTCGTAAAGCGATGCGGCTTCAATTCTTGAAGCCCAATTGCGCTTTAATATATTCGGTATGTTTTTCTTGCTGCCGTTCCTGAACAGGTAATATTGAAGCTGTGATACAGGCTCATCGGCACGCTGCATTATCTGCTTCTGAATCTGCGAAAACAGTCCCGGATTATCAGTATTGAACTTCCGGCGCTCAGGGTGTACTGCAGCCCTTACCATTATGACCTGCGGATTCAGACGCATACAGAATTCGTTTCTCAGTGTGACAGCCCATTCCAGGACAGCTTTAAAATCGTAGTCAAGTGCATCGTCTATTACTTTTTCCATCATTCCGGACGATTTCATGCCTTCAAATTTATCGGGAAGGACATTATACGGTGCGAATAATTCCATCACTTTATAAATGCCGTCTTTTATTGCGGCAGGTGCAAATTGCCCGTCACGATAGTATTGCGGCTCACCGAAAATTGATGAAGCCGTAACCATTTTCAGCGTATCAACAGGATCGAATTCATAGGAAACACCTCCCATGAAATTTTCAACCGGTTTATTTATCTCGTTTTTTCTTTGGTTTTCTGCGGCTCTTGATATTTTGCTCATATATTCTCCTCCCCCTTCAGCCCTCGAGCAGCTTTATAGCCTGATGGTATTTTTCGTTTCTTTTCAGATCGGATTCCGTTATGCTGTCAAGCCTTGCAGGATCGCTGTTATGCCTGAGATCTGCAAGCTTTACGGTTTTTGCGGCAGGATCTGTCTTTATCATTTTTATATATTCCATATACGGCACGGACTTGTCATGCGTAAGCAGTGAAAGCGCTTTTATCACTTCATCGCTGAATCCTTCGTTTCTCAGGTCGTCAAGGGTAATATCCGTATCCTCGGCTACATCATGAAGAAGCGCAATAATAGTTGTTGTTTCGTCTTTCATCTGTTCTGCAAGATGAAATGGATGAAAAACATAAGGCAGACCGGTTTTATCCTTTTGTTCCTTATGTGCCTCAAAGCATATCTTCAAAGCCTTTTTAGTCATTGGCGTATAGATCACTGTTACCCCTCCTTAAACAAGGAGCTAAGCTCCAACAAGCTCGCTTGATCGGAGCGAGCGACGACGTCAACAAACGTTGTGGAGCTTTAGCTCCTGCGACGTTTGTTATAACAAAAAGGATACCGACATAAGCCGATATCCTTATATATCCGAATCAAAAACAAGCATGACAATATTGATTTTTCAATTACTGCAAACACTGAATTATCAAAATAAAAATTATCTCACCGCTCCGCTCGTTTTTTAAGGATACCGTGAATAATGAGAACGATTTTTTCAAATGACAAATGATGTAATCGTTCTCCCGCTACGGTATGGTATTATTATACATAACATTTCTCTTTTTGTCAACAAAATGCTGCGGTTTTTCCGGACTTATTCTATATTATTGAGCAGGTTTCTGCACATAAGGAAGATCATGAATGAAATGAAGATATTCCAGATAAGCACAGGCAGTCCGAGAAATGCTGCGGCTATACCTGTAAGCTCTGCGCTTATTGATGAAAGCAGCATTATGCCTGCTGCAATGCCGGGTATCATGAGAAGTACCATTATGCCCATATAAAAGGTAATGAATACGCCTCTGTTGCCGCTGATGCCGACTATCCTTTGCGCAAGAATATTTGATGATATATAGATACAGCCGAAGCTGCCGTATACAAGCATACAGACAAGTGCGTCCACAAAATGACCGCCTGTTATTATCCACAGTAAAACAAAGGAGACCGCACCGTCAATGAACGGTTTGATTATGCTGGTTGCGCCTGCCATTATAAGCTTTTTTACAGGGTCGTCGGGAATAAGGAAAATATACGGCTTATTCAGCTCCTTGACCCAATCTCCTGCCGCACTGAAGAAAAACTGTACATACGCACAGATCACAGTATTGGCGATAAATATTACCGTTGCCTTGTCGGGGCCGTTAAAGAAGCTTTTCATGCCAAAGCCGATCACTGCCGTTACACCGAGCAAAACTATAGTATTTATATTAAAGAACATAAAGCGTGAGCGTCTTGCGCCTTCTCTGAGATGCTTGAAGAAAATCGCAGAGGCACCGCTGCCCTTTGATATGCCCTTCCTCCTGAGCATGGATTTCGATGAACCGATAGAGTATTCTCCGACATTGCCTGTGCGGATATTTTCTCTGAATTCATAGTAGCTTTCCGCATTAGAGAGAACATCTTCAAAGAAATCAAGCTTTGTCAGACGGAAGATCACTATGCTCAATATACAGCAGAACAGAAGAAGCGAGCCGTATATGACTGTATTAAGCATATTGCCGTAAAGTATGCCGAAAATAAGACCGTGTACCCAGCCGATGAACGGAGCATATTCAAGATACGGCATTGATATTGCTGTATACAGGCTTTCAAGGTTTATTCCGCTTATGAACATATAGGCTATAGTCGTACCGAGAGCATATACCGCAAGCAGATAGATAAAATACTTGATATATGGTATAAGTGACGGCTTTGCGCTGCATATACAGAAAATAAGCAGTGTTATCATCTGCACGATCAGCAGCATAAGCGCAATTCCCCCGACAAGCAGAAGTGCATTTCCGATATCAAGCTCGAACATACGCACAGCCATGCTTCCGTATGCCGAAAAGCATACTACAAGGAACAGTGATGTTGCAAGCTGTCTGCCGATACCATAGACGAGAATTTTTTTCGGAGATATGGGAGCTGTAAAGATATTGTTGACGTCTCCCATTGTGAAAAAGCTTGAGCCTGTACTCAGTCCCTTGAGCATGATAGGTATGCTGATAAAATACAGTATTGCAAGAAATGCTCCGTAGAGAATTCTCGGATCAAGCTTATTTTCAACATCGGGATCCATTGTGAAGCCTCTTATTACAGCATAGACAAGGCTTGCTGCGATAAGTCCGTAGACTATCAGCTTGAGAGGGTGACGAAAGGTATCTATTATTCCGTTTTTAACGTTCTTTCCGAGCATATACAGAATAGCATTCATAGTATCACCCCTCAGACTTTTCCTTTTCGGTTATCTTAAAGAACAGCTCTTCAAGGTTTTCACCGCTTTTTTCTACTGCACTTCTCTCTCTTTCGGCTTCTATCCTGCCGTGCATCATAATGAGCAGCTTGTCCCAGAATTCCTCTACGCTGTCGAGCATATGCGTGCTTATAAGTATTGTAACCCCTTTGTCTCTCAGTTCAGAGAGCATGGCTTTAAGCTCTTTTATTGCGTGAGGGTCAAGACCTACGAATGGTTCGTCAAACAGAACGACCTTCGGCTCTATCAGCAGCGCACAGCAAATGCTTATCTTCTGCTGCATACCCTTTGACAGTTCCTTGCCCATTTTGTCCTTTTTGTCGTGAAGCTCCATTCTGCGTATAAGCTCCTCCGCCCTTTCCTGCCAATTTTCAAGCTTATATGCACGGGCTATGAATTCCATATGCTCCCATACTGTCAGAAGCTCAAACGGTGCAGGTATCTCGGGGACATATCCGAGCAGGCGCTTTGCTTCAAGGCTTTTATTGTTATGACCGCATATCTCTATTTCACCTTCAAAGCGGAGAAGTCCTGCAATACACTTTATGGCGGTGGATTTTCCTGCGCCGTTGGGTCCTGCAAGAACAGCTATCTCACCGTCATTTACCATGAATGACATATTGTTGTTTGCAGTAAAGCGGTTGTATTTTTTTGTCAGGTGAGATACATTTATCATAGTGCTTCCTCCTGTCCTGCTTCGACATAGGAATTGTTTATATCAAAGACAGACCTGTCATTTATTTTTTCTGATAAGTTCATAAATACAAATGTTGTCTTTCCTCCTACCTTTTCCATTACCTCCATAACAGGCTTATCGCCGGAGAAATAATATGTAATAAATACCTCGTCGGCACTTTCTGAGGACTGTTCCTCCGGGGACATACGGTATCTGAGATAATCCGCCTGAATTTCTTCTCCGTCAGCAAACGGCTTTATGGTTTCCTTTCCGGAGGAATCGAATATCAGCGGTTCTGTAATTCCTAAATAAAGCTCCTTTGTATAGAGCGACAGAAGCTCCCCTATATCCTCGGTGTATGGCTGTTTTGTATAGGTCTGTTTTTCGTCATCTATCCTGTATGAGTAATTGTTCCTGACTAACATATGGGCACGCTGACCGTCAGTCATTGTCATATCTATCATCGCAGACTGATTATTTCTGTCGGCTGCTACGATAAGATTATATTCTGTAAAATCGAGCGTTGATGAACTGCTCTCAACAGTAAATTCTGTCTCGATATAGTATTCTTCCGATGCGAAAAGAGAGCCGAAGCTTTCTTTGAGCAGGTCTTTTTCCTCCTTGCTGCTTTGTTCATCTGAAGACTGAACAAAAGAAACAGACGGGCTGCTGCTTTGTTTTTCGTCTTCTTTGTCTGTAGAACAGGAGGAGCATAATATAGCGGAAGCCATTATAAGGCATAAAATGAATATCCGTTTCATAGGCATTTCCTTCCCGAATTTTATTCTTTTTTGTATTATTTTATCATGATAATTCTTTACCGTCAATGACAACCTATACAAGATTTACAATAAATACATAAATGAGCTGCGGCTTGATATTATTGCGGAAGTAATGTATAATAATGCTGACAGAACAGCGGAAAGTGAGGTAAGGACCGATGAAAAAGGTCAGGATAACCGTTGTGAAAAAAACGTGTCACACTGAGCTTATGGAAAAATATGAGCGGCCGCTTGAAAATCCCTGCGATATGCAGGAGGGACAGACCTTTACTGCGAACGGCTGGCAAAGACCTGAGGGGCTGTGTCTTAGCGCATGGGAAAGTATGTCTGCGTTTGTTATGGCTTTAAGCTATGGCGCAGAGGATATATATAACGGCTGGATGAAGAATAAACGCTCGGCTATGATCTCATGCAATGACGGTTTCCGCCCTGTAAGCTTTTTGCTCGAAACAATGGACGAAGATGCGCAGTGAGGTGGTAATATGAAATATTCGGAAAAGCTGAATGGATATTGGGAGGAAGGTTATCATTATTATCTTGAATTCAGAGATGATAAGCTTACGGTAAGGAACTATAGTAGGAAGATCTGTCTTGAGACTTCCGTATCATACGTTGCCGACAGTCTTGAAGAAGGAAAGCGCACTGTAATCAAGCTTGAGAATAATATTCTTTCAAAAGACTATGAAGGCAATATGATGTCAGAAATAAAGGAGCTTGCCTATGAGGACGGGCGGCTTGGATTTCTGTATTATTAAACAAGGAGATGACGGACTTTGAAAGCTCCTTCTATAACCGTGGTAGTTCCTGCACATAATGAAGAAAAATATGTCGGAAGATGTATAAGCTCCGTTAAAGCGGCAGCACGATATTATGGCGGCAGGGTTGAGATCATAGTTGTATGCAACAGATGTACTGACAGGACGGCTGAACTTGCAGAAAAACACGGAGCAAAGGTTATGTATAACGAAGAGAGATGTATTGCAGGCGTCAGAAATACAGGTATTTTTGCGGCTGAGGGAGATATTGTCGTAACGATAGACTGTGATAACCGCATGACTAAAGGCACACTCAGAGAAATTGCCTATCTCATGTCAACAGGGCTGTATATTGGCGGAGGTGCTCCAATAAGGTTTGAAAGGTACTCCCTTCCCCTGTTTTTCAACGATATGTTATGCAGTGCTGCCTTCAGACTTACAGGACTTTACTGCGGTATTTTCTGGGCAGAGAAAAAGACCTTTCTTGAAATAGGCGGCTTTTCGGAAATAAAAGCAATGGAGGATGCCGCAACAGCCGGAAAACTCAGACAATACGGCAAAAAAACAGGCAGAAGATATACTGTTCTGCGAAAAAATCACCTTATAAATTCTACAAGAAAATTCGATGATCTCGGAGATATGCTTTATTTCAGGCTGATGCTCCGGAACCTCGGCACATTTGCAAGAGCGGCTGCCGGTGACAGAAAAAAGCTTGATGAGCTTTTAGACAAACTTTTCTATGATTAAACAAGGAGCAAAGCTCCAACAAGCTCGCTTGATTGGAGCGAGCAACGCCGTCAACAGACGTCGGGGAGCTTTAGCTCCTGCG
>CACXGH010000068.1 GCA_902767175.1 uncultured Ruminococcus sp. | reverse complement strand
TTGACATTCTCTTTCTGAAGCCATGCTCCTTCTTTCTGTGGAGCTTCTTCGGCTGATATGTTCTCAGCATTAGAATTTCCTCCTTTCGGTAAGGTACTTTGTACCTGCCATAGTATCCAAGTTATAACCTTGCACTGTAGAATTATAAACCAAAACATAGCCTTCTGTCAACTATAATTTTTTATTTTCAGGGTAAATTACCTATAATTGCTTTCTTAAAAAATGAACAGCCTTATTTAAATAAGAAAAATACTGTTTTTTATATTCTCTCCCCTATTGCGCAACAATTAATACCGGACTCCCATTAAAAGTAGTATAAGCATTTTTTACATATTCTGAGAGTAACATAATCCTGCCGTCCGTGCTTTTCCCTCAGGTAAAGCAATCTGTATAATACCGGCAAGCATAACCGTGTGTCCCACGGTTATGCTTTATACTTTATATTTATGCCAATGCTGTTCCATACCCTCAATGATAACCCTGAACTTCGGATTTAGTTACAAAAAAATCGGATTTTTTTCCACCGTTTGTAAGTTCTATGTTGAAAAATATATTTGAAAAATGAATACATATATGATATAATTAAAATTGTATAAGTGTCTAATTGCGTTAAGGCATAAAAAGCATTGGCTTATATTTTGCTTATGCCTGCCTTTTTCGACGCATAAAATAAAAATCGGGAGGAAGAAAAAATCTATGGATTCATTCAATGAAGCGTGGGAGATCATCTGCGAATACTGCCGAAGCAAAATAACAGATGTTGCCTACAAAACATGGATAAGTAAAATTGAGCCTGTAAACCTTGATTTTGCTCAAGGCAAGGCTATACTGATGGTACCTGCAGATTTTCACAGACAGACTCTGCTGAGAGGCTATATGCCGCTTTTAAATGAAGCATTTGCAAGCGTATTCGGTGAGGGTATAGAAATATGCTTTATTATACCGGAGGAAGAAACCACAAAAGAGACAGAAAATATCGAAATAATAACAGACGCAGACTATGAATATACATTTGATACATTTATAGTAGGCTCATCAAATAAGTTCGCCCATGCAGCGTCGTTAGCGGTTGCAACAAATCCGGGACAGGCATATAATCCCCTGTTCATTTACGGTAATTCAGGTCTTGGAAAAACTCACCTTCTCTATGCTATAAGAAATGAGATAATAAAGTCTGACCCGACAAAGACTATAACCTATGTCAAGGGCGATGATTTTACCAACGAGTTTATAGAATCCCTGCAGAATGCAACGACAAGCGAATTCAGACAGAAATACAGAAAATCAGATGTTCTTCTGGTCGATGATATTCAGTTCATCGGAGGCAAGGAGCGTACTCAGGAGGAATTCTTCCATACATTCAATACTCTGAGAGAAGCCAACTGTCAGATAGTACTTACATCTGACCGTCCGCCCAAGGAGATAAAGACACTTGAAGACAGACTCCGCAGCCGTTTCGAGTCGGGACTTCTTGCAGACATACAGCCGCCTGACTATGAAACAAGAATGGCTATCATCAAAAGAAAGGCAGAGCTGCTTGAATTCAATCTGCCCGATGATGTTACCGAATATATAGCTACAAGACTCAAGAGCAATATAAGACAGCTTGAAGGCGTCGTAAAAAAGCTCAAGGCCAAGAACCAGCTCTACGGAGAAAAAATAACCATCAATGTAGCACAGAAAACTATCTCAGATATTCTGAACAATGATCAGCCGCCTCCGCTCACAGTAGAGAAGATAATAGACGAGGTTGCGCATACATACGGAGTAACCAGCGATGATATACGCTCATCAAAGAGAAACTCTACAATTTCAAATGCAAGACAGGTAGCTATATATGTAGTAAGAGAGATAACCTCACTGTCAATGAAGAGCATAGGAGACGAATTCGGCGGAAGAGACCATTCTACAATAGTATACGCTATAAATCAGATAGAAAAGAATATGAATAAGGACTCCAAGCTCAAATCAATGGTAGAGGACATTATAAAGAACATCAGAGACCGATAAGAAATAATTGACAACAGGTTGAAACACACTCAACTTTTCAACAAAAACTGTTGAATGGCAAAATTTTCATAATAAATAATTACAGCCTATTATTAAACAAGTTATCAACATTCCACCAACATTTCTCAACAACGAAGTTGAATAAAAATATTTTCCAAAAATTTTTAAACATAACTTCAAATCCATTCAACACACAGAAAAATTTCAAAAGACAGATTAATCCAAGGAAAATTGAGGTTATCAACAAATCAACCCCCTCTACTACTATAACTGAAATTAATAATAATAAAAAAAGACAAAACCGAAAGGGAACTGATAAGATGAAATTTAACTGCAGCAGACAAAAGCTGAGCGAAGCAGTGTTGAATGTAATAAGAGCAGTATCCTCTAAATCCACAATGCCTGCACTTGAAGGAATACTCCTCAAAGCATACAACGGAAAGCTTATGCTCACAGGCTATGACCTGGAGATAGGTATAACAACTTCAATAGAAGCAATGATATACGAAGAAGGAGCAGTCGTTATCAATGCGAAGCTGTTTTCTGACATTATAAAGAGAATGCCTGAGGATCAGATATCAATTGAAACTGACGAAAAGCTGATAATATATATAAACAGCGGTAAATCCGACTATAAGATAATCGGCATACCGGACAGCGAATATCCCGAACTGCCTTCAGTAAGCGTAAACGATCCTGTTACAATCGGAGGAGATATCCTCAGCAGCATGATAAGACAAACAATTTATGCTGTTTCAGACAAGGATATAAAACCCGCACATAAAGGTTCACTATTTGAAATAGTGGATAAAACAATAAAGATCATATCTGTAGACGGCTACAGACTTGCAATACGCAAGGAAGATATAGATTTTGACGGAGAAAAAAGCTTTATCGTACCCGGAAAATCACTCTCTGAGGTAGAAAAGCTTATAACGGACGATACAAAGGAAATTATAATTTCAGTCGGAGGCAGACATATAATCTTCAAAATTGACGAATACTCAATAATAACAAGGCTTATTGAAGGGGAATTCATGAACTATAAAGCAGCAATTCCCGTAAATCACTCAACAGAGCTTAAAGTAAACACAAGAAAATTCATCAATTCCATAGACAGAATGTCACTGCTTCTCAACGAAAGAATGAAAAGCCCCATAAGATGCAAAGTTGACAACGGAATGATAAAGACATCATGCAACACCTCTCTCGGACAGGCTTATGATGAATTCGAGACAGAAGTACAGGGTGAGGACCTTGAAATTGGCTTCGACAACAAGTATATGCTTGACGCACTAAGAAACACCGACACTGACGAAGTGAGAATACACATGAACGGCCCGCTCAGTCCGATAGTAATTCTGCCAAGTGAAGGCGACAGCTTTATTTTCCTTGTTCTTCCTGTGAGGTTAAGAAATGAAAGATGAAAAAATTACTCTTAAAGAGAATGAAGAATATATAAGACTGTGTGACCTGCTCAAGATGACAGGAGAATTCGACACAGGAGGACAGGCAAAGCTGTCCATACAAGGCGGAGAAATACTTGTAAACGGTGAGGTATGCACACAAAGAGGAAAGAAACTTCGCAGCGGCGACAAAGTGACCTGTAACGGAATGACTTTTGAGGTGTGCTGACTTGCTGATAAAAAGTATAAAGCTTGAAAACTACAGAAATCTTGAGAATACGGATTTTTTTCCTGCCGAGGGAATAAATATCATCTACGGTGACAATGCTCAGGGTAAGACTAATTTACTTGAATGTATATGGCTGTTTACCGGAGGAAGATCTTTCAGAGGCTCTAAAGATAATGAGCTTATTTCCTTCGGAGAAAAATATTCCCGTGTAAGTCTGTGCTTCAACTCAGCTTCAAGAGAGCAGACAATAGTAATAACAGTCAGCGGAGGAAAGAGAGAAGCTATTCTCAACGATGTTCCCAAAAAATATATGTCACAGGTAATAGGCAGCTTTTGTGCGGTTGTTTTCTCACCGGATCATCTGAGTCTGATAAAAAGCGGCCCGGAGGAAAGAAGAAACTTTATTGATGCAGCCATCTGTCAGATAAAACCAAGCTATGCAGTTCTGCTCAGCAGATACAAAAGAATGCTGAATGAAAGAAATGCACTTCTGAAAGACATACCGAGACACAGAGAGCTTGAGGATATGCTTGATATATGGGACGAAAGACTTGCACATGAAGGCTCTGCAATTGCTCTTGAAAGAATGAAATATGCAGAAAAGCTGTCACAGCTTGCTGCAGGATTTTATGACGGAATATCCGGAGGAAAGGAAAGCCTGAGCATTTCGTATAAAACGGGATCATGCAGGGAAGAAGGATATGACCGTGAAATGATAAAGAGTGAAATGCTCTCGACACTAAGTACAAGAAGAAGTGATGATATTTACTGCGGTTTTACGACCACAGGAGTACATCGTGACGACCTGAATGTAAGAATAAACCAAAAAGAAGCAAGGAGCTTTGGCTCACAGGGTCAGCAAAGAAGCGCTGTTCTTGCGATGAAGCTTGCAGAAGCGGCAGTATTGGGAAATGAAAGACATGAAAAGCCTGTGATACTTCTTGATGACGTACTCAGTGAGCTTGACCCGAAAAGACAGAATTATCTTTTGAACAAGCTTGAAGGAATGCAGGTTTTTATTACCTGCTGTGAAAGGGTAGAAAGCCCCGAAAAAAAGTTTCGTATAGAAAACGGAAAAATATTTACTGCGGAGGAATGATCCTTGTATCTTCATCTGGGAAATGACACCATAATAAGAAAAGATGATATAATAGGCATTTTTGACCTTGAAAGCTCTACTATTTCACACAGGACGAGAAAATTTCTGTCTGACGCCGAAAAAAAGGGAATAGTAGTGAATGTTTCGACAGAACTGCCAAAATCATTCGTATTATGCAGAGAAAAAGATGAAGAGAGGATATATATTTGCCAGCTTTCGCCTGTAACGCTTATAAAAAGAGCGTCACAGATAAATTTTCCGGGAGATTGACCACAGGCATTTCATTTTAAAAGTATATGGGTATAAAATGAAACAGTAAGAGAAAAGAAAGGAAGGATCTTCGGTGTCTGATTTGATGAAACTGCCGAGATGTCCCTATTGTCAGAAAAAAATATCCTATCCGGGAGCGATGTTTTTAAAAACAAAGGGAGAATACAACTGCAGCTCATGCAAATGCATTTCAAATGTTGTAATAAGCAGGGGAGCCTATGCTCTTGCAAGTGCAGTATGTATTGCGGCTCTGCTCATAGTTGTGCTGTATTCAATAGGCGGAGATCACGGAAGCTTTATGGGAATGGCGTGTGTTTTTGCACCGTTTCTTATATTTTATATTATGATTCCCTTTTTTGTGAAGCTTATTCCGTGTAAGGATAAGTCTGCGGTCAATAAGCTTCTTGATATGAGAAGATCCGATCTGCCGAATGAAATGGCTTTTCAGTCTGCTTCACCGCAGACCGAAGCTAAGCCCGTAATGCTTGATGTTGATGAGGACTTTTCTGTAAAATTCATGAAAGCAAAAAATAATCTTCATAAAAACAATGTTGAAGCAGAAGAGGGAGCAGCTGTTTCAGGTGAAATAGAGGATATACACAATACAATGCTTTCCTTTGAAATTGATAAGGATACCGATGAAAACAATAATATCTCTGAGGAAGATAACGGCGTACAGTCAGAGGAAAATAATTATGAGCTTATTGAAGAAAAGCCTGCTGAGGAAGAAAAATCACCTGCAGACAATGTTTTATCAGAGGATAAGTCTGAAGAATAAGCTTACATAAAATAAGAAAAGAGGAAATATATGCCTAAATATCAGGTATGTCCGTATTGTAAGACTGTTTACAGATACAGGGATATCATAAAGCTTAAAGGAAAGCGGCAGGAATGCTATCACTGCAAAAAAGCATTCGGCATAAAAAAAATCTATAAGGCAATACCTGTTGCTGCTGCCTGCGTTCTTATGACAGCTGTTGATCTGTTTTTGTTTCACAGCTCTCAGGATATAAGCAAAAATTCCTTTATCATGATAGTTCTGACAGATGCAGCGGTAATACTTGCGGCATTTATCATTTCACCATTGTTTGTAAGACTGACAGCTCTTTCAAAAAAGGAGCTGAAAAGGCATAAGGATAAAAAATGAGATCTGAGGAGGTTATAGAGTATGGATCTGAATGATATATCTCAGACTACGGAAAAATACAGTGCTGACGAAATACAGGTGCTTGAGGGTCTTGAAGCCGTAAGAAAGCGCCCGGGTATGTATATAGGCTCGACAGGCCCGAGAGGACTTCATCATCTTGTCTATGAAATAGTGGATAACTCCATAGATGAGGCTCTTGCGGGTTATTGCAGCAAGATAGATGTTCATATACTTCCCGGTGAGATAATCAGGGTAGAGGATAACGGCAGAGGCATTCCTGTAGGAATTCAGCCAAAGCTCGGAATCCCTGCGGTAACTGTCGTATTTACGGTTCTTCATGCAGGAGGAAAGTTCGGCGGAGGCGGATACAAGGTTGCAGGCGGTCTGCACGGTGTAGGTGCTTCGGTTGTAAATGCATTGTCGGAATGGACTGAGGTTGAAGTCTGTGACGGAGAAAACATCTATCGTCAGAGATTTGAAAGAGGAAATCAGGCTACAGAGCTGACAAAGATCGGAGAAGGCACACAGACAGGTACTACAGTTACATTCAAGGCTGATCCTGAAATATTTACCGAGACTGATGTTTATGATTATGAAGTTCTGTCGACAAGACTTCGTGAGCAGGCATTTCTTAATGCAGGAGTGCATATCGAGCTGATAGATGAGCGTGATCCCGAAAATATAGTAAGCAATGATTTTTGCTATGAGGGCGGTGTATCAAGCTTTGTAGATTATATCCATAAGAAAAGAGCACTCGATGTAATACACCCGGATATAATACATTTTCAGGCAAAGAATGATGACGATACGGCTTCAGCAGAAATAGCTATGCAGTATAACGAGAGCTATAATGAGCTTATTCTCTCTTTTGCAAATAATATACATACCAATGACGGCGGTACTCATGAAGAGGGCTTTAAGAGATCTCTTACAAGAGTAATGAACGATTATGCAAGGAAATTCAATCTCATCAAAGAGGGCGAAAAGAATCTCAGCGGTGAAGATGTAAGAGAAGGTCTGACTGCGGTTATAAGCGTTAAGCTTAAGGACGCACAGTTTGAGAGCCAGACAAAGGCAAAGCTCGGAAATACCGAGATGAGAACTCTTGTAGATAAGCTTGTAAGTGAAAAGCTTGAGCAGTATCTTGAGGAAAATCCTGCGACTGCAAAGGCAATTTTTGAAAAAGCACTCATGGCAGCGAGAGCAAGAGACGCTGCAAGAAAGGCAAGAGACCTTGCAAGAAGAAAGACAGCAATGGAGGGAGCAGGACTACCCGGAAAGCTTGCCGACTGTCAGTCCAAGAATGTAGATGAAACAGAAATATACATCGTAGAGGGAGACTCTGCAGGAGGTTCAGCAAAGGGCGGAAGAGACAGGCGTTTTCAGGCTATACTTCCTTTGTGGGGCAAAATGCTGAATGTAGAAAAGGCAAGACTCGACAGAGTTTACGGCAATGATAAGCTTATGCCTGTTATAACAGCGCTCGGCTGCGGAATCGGTGATGAGATAGACCTTGATAAGCTCAGATACGGAAAAATAATAATAATGGCAGATGCCGATGTCGACGGTTCCCATATCAGAACACTAATGCTGACATTTTTCTTCAGATTTATGAGACCTCTCATTGAGGAAGGACATATCTATATAGCTCAGCCGCCTCTTTACAGGATAACAAAGGGAAAAGAACATCATTATGCTTACTCCGATCAGGAGAGAGATAAGATAATGCAGGAGCTTGGAAGCAAATACGAGATACAGAGATACAAAGGTCTCGGTGAGATGGACGCTGAACAGCTGTGGGAAACTACTATGGATCCTGCCACAAGAATAATGCTCCGTGTAGAAATGGAAGATGCAGCGGCAGCAGACGAGGTATTTACTATTCTGATGGGTGACAAGGTAGAGCCGAGAAGAGAATTCATCGAAAAGAATGCTCAGTATGTACAGAATCTTGATGTATAACGGAGGAGCTTATAATGAAGAAAATTTCAATAATGCTGGTATTGTCCGTTATTGCTTCAATTCTTTTCTGCGGATGCAGTTCGTCAGATAACAAAAATACGTCTTCAGATACTTCTTCAGACAGTGCTGCTTACGAGGATACAAGTGTACAGTCAGTACAAAGCAGCTTTGACGGTAATTATATTTCAGATGATGAAGCTATTTCTCTGTTTGCGAGGTATATGACTGAACTAGATTTTGACAGTCTGGAAGATTATTCAAAAAATTTCACTGACGATTCTGACAAAGAGCTTATAAGCCAAAGCTACAATGCGCTGCATAAGGGTATGGAATATGCCGACCAGAGATGTATAGCAAAGGATAACGGTGTTTATTACTTCCTTTTCAAATTATCTGAAGAAGATCAGGTTCAGGCAAGCCTTATTCCTCTGTATTATAAGGACGAGAGATTTTATGCAAAGCTCAATTCCGATACGATAAACAAGGGAAATGAAATAATGCAGGACTATATCTGCAGGGACTGCGAAGGCAAAGGAACGATAATAAAGGACGGAATGAATACAATATGTGATACCTGCGAAGGTTTCGGCATAATATTTTCCTGAATTCCGATTAAACAAGGAGCAAAGCTCCAACAAGCTCGCTTGATTGGAGCGAGCGACGCCGTCAACAGACGTCGGGGAGCTTTAGCTCCTGC
>CACXGH010000067.1 GCA_902767175.1 uncultured Ruminococcus sp. | reverse complement strand
GGTTATCCGCCCCACGCACCGCTCATGCGCTGCTTCGGGGCGGTTTTATTGAATTTTTCAACAAAGCTCTGTGCGGTCACGCACCGCCCATAAGCGCGCCGTAAGGGGCGTGTTGGGCGGATAATCGCGGGCAGTAAAGTTATGAAAACCACTTCTGCCAACGCGAATCGTCCTGTGCGGTCACGCACCGCTCATGCGCTGCTTCGGGGCGGTTTTATTGAATTCCTCAACAAAGCTCTGTGCGGTCACGCACCGGGATTTTCATCATACTTTATCTCCGCATCGCATTTATAATGCCATCTGCTGTCCCATGTATAGGGTGTGTACTCTCTGCCCCTGAGATAAATGGTCTGGTCAGAGGTGAGATTTTCAAATGCATGGAAGGCGGCATTCTCAACACTCTCCGGTACAACTATCACACGCAGTCCTTCACAGGCATAGAACGCATGAGCCTCTATATTTACAACACCGTCCGGTATTGAATAGCTGCCCGAATGCTCGGTTCTTGCCGCAGGATAGCACACAAGCGTCTTTGCGTCCTTTGTAAAGAGTACACCGTCATTTCCGAGATATGTTTCGCTGCCGTTCTCGACACCGATATATCTCAGCTTCATACAGCCTGCAAATGCCCAATTCCTTACCTCTGTTACGGTATAGGGCAGTGTATACGTTCCCCACTTGCCGCTTGGATATGCTTCAAGTATCGTCTTATCCTTATTATAGAGTACACCGTCTACAGATGTATAGTAGTTATTATCCGGATCTACAACGATCGCAGTTAGTCTGTCGCTGTCATTGAATGCCCATTCCGATATATTGGTGACGGTTTTCGGTATATGGATACAGGTTATGGTATCACAGTCACGGAAGGAATATCTGCCGATAGATGATACACCCTCATTCAAGAATATCTCTGTTACATTCTTTCCTCTCCATATAACCGAATCATAGCTTGTATCACCGAACGATCCGTTTCCGTCAACAACGGTTACACCGTTGCTGTAGACGGTATAGCTCAATCCGTCTCCGCAGGCTCCCGATTCTCTTACCTCCGCACCGTCGATCAGTGCATCTGCTCCTACCTTTACCGAAAGCTCATCAAGCCTGCTCTTGATATCTCCCGAACGGGTCCTCTCATAGCCCCTTTCAAGCGTCTTTACAGCCTCATAGTTATTTCCGACTGCCTTATATGCGTCTGCAAGTCTGATATATGCATCGGAATTGTTCGGGTCTATCTCTATAGCCTTATTGAAGGCAATTATCGCCTCGTCATATTCCTCGCTCTTCATGTACTTATCTCCGAGCGATATCTGTTCCTTTGCCGCAGCATTTGCTCCGCCTGCAGCAATCAGTATTATTGCAATGATAATTCCGATAATAACAACACATATTACCGAAATTACGGCTATTATCTTCGCCTTGGAGCTTTTCCTGCCTGCTGCCTTTTCACGGGACTGTCCCTCATTCTGCAAAGGCACAAATTTTTCCTCACTTACCGCAGCCTGAGCACCGGGGACATAAGGTGTTCCGCACTTCGGGCACACTCCATAGTTTTCGTCAAATACATTTCCGCATTTATTACAACTAACCATATCTATTCTCCTTCTGAATCAGACAAGAGATGTTGTCAGACTCTTTATCTCCACTCCCGATGTTTCAGCAAGCTTTATCAGCTCCGCAGGCGGAGCCTTCGGCTCATCATTTTTTCTGCCGACAGCTATATCCCTGCATTTATATACAGCCCTCAGTATCACATCAGCCGAAACCGAGGTCTTATTATCCTCAAAAGCAAGTCTTATACATTCAAGAGCTTCATCAGGCAGCTCCGCCCCGTTATTAAGCAGTATGTCATTTATTGTCTGTTCATCAGCCATCACGGGAGAACCTGCAAGCACCGACACAAAACATCTGAGGAAATCCCTTATATCATCGGCAAAGGTCTTTTCTCCCGAAGCTCCGCCTATACCGGACGCTTCACAAAGCACCGTGGTTTTATCCGTTTTTCTTATATTTACAAGCTTAACATTGCCGTGACAGATGTTTTTTTCATGCATGAGCTTCAATGCCACAATAACAGGCAGAAGCAGGCTTTTCGCCGCCTCATAGCTCTTATTTCCCGTATCGGAAATATAAGCCCCGAGCGGCCGGCCCCCTGTATATTCACTTACCGCATAGACAATATTGTCCCTGATATTGCAGGTATAGACCGCAGGCAGGGAGGATATATCTATCCGGGCGAGCGTCTTATATGTATAAAGGAATTTTTCCTTATGCTCATATTTCCTGTAGCTCTCATCTCCGAAATTCACAAGCTGCCGTACAGATACCCTTCTGTTCATAACGGTATCATAGCCGATATAGGAAACTCCGCTGCTGTCCGACCTGTAAGCCCTGCCCATATAATAACGTCCGCAAAAAAGGCTTTCTGGTTCTATCATTCCTTCCGGAGACTTATAGCTGCTCCTTGAGCCTGTGCAGTAAGGACAGCATTCCTTAGCCTGCTCGGGTATCTCCGTCATACAATATATGCAATAGTACATCTCTCACATCTCCCCGTGACCGTTACCGCAGCTTTGCTCCTGCCGTATCCGCTGTATCCGTATACGCCGCAGTCTTACTGATACTTTACGATAACGACCGTTGTATTATCCTGACCCTTTCCCGAATATCTCAGTGCCGCAGCCGTAAGCTCATCGGCAGCACGCTGCATATCAAAATAATTATCCGATATGACAGCAAGTATCCTTTCGTCAGAAACCGACTTATACAGTCCGTCACTGCACAGCAGAACAATATCTCCCGGCAATAGCTGCAGCGGCGCTTCATTTTCGTCTGTCAGTGAAACATTTCCCATTCCGAGATAGCTTATCAGTGCTTCAGCCTTTTTCTCCTCGCTCCTGTACTGTTCAAGCGTTATCTCACCCTTAGCATACATGGAATTAAGCATAAGCCTGTAGTTATGCTCCCTGACGATGCAATGCAGCTCGTTGTTTCTTATAACATATATCTTACTGTCCCCTACAGATATCCAATTCATCGTTCCGTCCTTGATATGAACTGCAACTATAGTTGTTCCGGCACCCAAGGGTCTGCCGTTTTCATCGGTTATTCTGTATACAAGACTGTCCGCATTCATTACCTCGTTATGAAGGAATTTTCTGATATCGGTAATAGAATCGGTGATATAATCCTCAAGAAGAGTCTTTACCGCCAGACCGCTTGCCTTTTCTCCGCCTTCAAGACCGCCCATGCCGTCACATATTACCGCAAGGCTTCCGACAGGGGTTTCAATACAGGCATAGGAATCCTGCTGATATTTCCTCGTTCCCATTATACTTGAAGCAAACATACTGACAGCCGGCTGATCATCGTATTTTACCGTCGGGATATTGCGTTCTTCTTCCATACTCATGCCTTACTCCCCCAATATCAGTCTGTATCTCGTATTAGCGAGGATAATAAGATCCTGCTTTCCGACATAGTACTTTTGCCCCTTTTCCATTCTTACATAATTTATATATGTTCCGTTTGTAGAGCAGTCCTCTATGCAGAACTGCTTTTTTGTTCCGTCAAACATCAGCTTGCAATGAAGCTTGCTTACATTGTCACAGCCCGCAAACACTATATCGCATTTAGATGACCTTCCGACAAGCACCTCTCTGTTTTCCTCGATTTTCACTCTTTCCTGAACAGCGCCGTCAATGCTTACCGATACATACACAAAGCAGTCGTTCTGTTCCCTTTCCTTTATTACAGCCTCAAGCTGGTCGAGGAACTCGCCTATGGTCTGTGTCCTTTCTGACGGTCTGAGCATAAGTGCATGGTCGACAATATCCGAAATTTCCTGTCCTATATCGGGTCTGACCGAAGCCAGCGGCTCATATCGGGCACCCGTCAGTCTGTCTGTAGCCCTCGGAATGACCTTACCCGTAAGCAGGAAATAATATGTGCTTGCAAGTGCGTAAAGGTCGGTAAACGGCCCCTGCATATCCGTAGACGAATATTGTTCTATCGGCGCAAAGCCGTGCTTAAGTGTAATGGTATAGTTGCTGTTGCTCATAAAGAAGTTCTTGGCACTGCCGAAGTCTATCACAACAACTCTGCCGTTTTTGAGTATCATTATATTTTCAGGGCTTATATCCCTGTGAAGATATCCCTTTTCCTTATGAATAAGGTCAAGCGTCCTTCCTGCCTTCATTATTATGCTGTCGGCAGCCCTCAGCTCCATTCCATGCTCCGGTACAAGCTTTTTGGAAGGTATACCGTCAAGGTATTCCATAACATAATAGGCTGTTCCGTTTTCCTTGAAGCAGTCTGTAACCTTGACAACGCCTGAAATATATTTCATTTCACTTATGATATTGGCTTCCTCTATAAATCTGTCAATACCATGCTCAAATTCCTGTATCCTGTTCTGCCTTGAGTATTGGATAGACACACCGTCCCTGTCACGCACAACAAGACCCATAGGGAAATACTCTTTCACGCATACCCTGATATCATTCAGGGTATCGTAAGCCATATAGGTAATGCCGAATCCGCCTGCACCGAGCGACCTTCCTATCATATATCTGTTATTAAGCCTGCAGAACAGCTTGAGATCCTCAATGCTCTTGCTTTCCTTCATTTCATATCCGCATTCCGGGCATACATTCCCTTCAAACGAATGGGAAAAACAATTCGGACACAACATAATACCTACACCTCTGTTTTATAAATCTCCGTCAGCATGAACAATTGTCCGCCAAAGTTATCCGGAACAGCTGATGCTGTCCGGATTTTTTCATTGCTGCATAGGCTCAGAAGCCTTAGTCTCCGTACAGTTATACATTAAACAAGGAGCAAAGCTCCAACAAGCTCGCTTGATTGGAGCGAGCGACGCCGTCAACAGACGTCGGGGAGCTTTAGCTCCTGCG
>CACXGH010000066.1 GCA_902767175.1 uncultured Ruminococcus sp. | reverse complement strand
GGTGTCCGGTGGACACCTCTGCCGAAGGCAGAAGCACCGACCGAGCCGGCAGGCGAGACTCGGGGGACATCGACGCTTGTTATAAGGCGGACAGGAGGTTTAATATGTCTAAAACAATTATGTGTCCCAAATGCAGCAGGAGCTTTATATGGGACGAAATACATGAGACCGCACAGTGCAGCTTCTGCGGCACAAGCTACATAATGCACCCGAGAGCTTCATCAAACGCACAGTCTCCTATCCTTATGCCTCAAAAAGGACGGGGTGTTGTTGACTTTCTCACGGTTCCTGATGAACCAACGATCCGCAGCAGACCTGTTATCAAAACATATATTCCCAGAAATTGGCACTATCAATGTTCACTTGCAGGCGACAGATTTGACATTATAAGCAATCCGTTTGTAGTAAAAATCATATTTCAGGCTCCGGATAATTCTGCAAGTATCTATTACTTTGACGAAACATACTATAAACACATTGATCACTCCCCTCAGACAGCCTCCATGCAGGGCTGTCTTGAGCTGCCTGCCGTCAGCCGCAATCCTTCATTCTGCCGACTGAGGTCTTATATGACCGCATCACAGTACTGCGATGCGGCAGCCGGAACCTGCGGTCTTAATAATCTTTCTCTTTCAGAAGAAAAAGCTCCTGACAATAACGAGCTTATGCAGGAAAGCAAAGCTGTACAGGCATTCATATCCAAAGGGTTTATGAACGTTTCAAGCAATTGGGCAGGCAAAACCTACAGAGGTATTTCTCATGACGGACAGCGTATGAAGGTATATGTTCAGGCACGAATAACAGAAATGATGAGAATATCAACTGTCCCCGCCTTACAGATGATACCCATAGGCTCTGTATTCGGCACAAGAATGATGCCTCAGATGGTAAATCAGCAGACAGAGGAGCATTTCTGGGATATACAGAGTGAATATTATCTTATAGCTGCCGAAAGAGTTTTTGATGCAGCCTTCAATGAGCTGCAGAAAATCATATCTTCTCTTGATTACCTTCCCGGAATGCAGCAGGCAAGAGCCGACGCAATGGCTGTTGCGAGCGGAGCAATGATGAATATGCATCAGGCAAGCTCCGAGTCATTTGACAGGCAGCAGAAGATCATATCCGATACCAATAACTACACTTCAAATATCCAGCAGCAGATAATCGCCGGCAGCGCAGCGTCTCATGACCGTATAGCACGAAGGAATTCAGAGATGATAAACGAGGTTAACACTTACACAGGAAACGGTTATACTGTTCAGGCATCAACAATGTACGACCATGTATACCAGAACAGACAAAATCCCGATATTTTTGCAGCACAAGAGGGAAACTCCTTTGAATTCGGAGTTGATTTCGAGGAGCTTAAGAGACGGTACTGATCAATCAGTCTGCTTAAACAAGGAGCGAGCGACGACGTCAACAAACGTCGTGGAGCTTTAGCTCCTGCGGGCGCCTCCGGTGTCGATTCGCTTTCCCGGACACATTATGCTGCAGCTTATCGCTGCGCCTTTAGTTCATAGGTCAATATAAGTGTGCGTGTATATAGTGTGCGTCAGAGGTTTAGTATACAGCTTGCGTCAGAGGTAAGTAAAGGTAAGATAAAATAAGTTAAGCAAAGATAAGGTCAGTGTAGTTCAGGTAAAGCACACGGAAGCTCCCGGTGTCAGAAACGCAAATAACCTCACACACTAACAGAACACACACAAATCGTTTTATTTACTAAATAAGAACACCTTAAAAACACAAAGACCCTCAGCGTTAACTGAGAGTCTTTGCAGAAATAGAAAGGTATGCAATACTTGTAAGCTGTTATTATTTGCCGAGGAATGCGGCACCGATTATGCCTGCATCATTGCCGAGCCGGCACAGACAAACTTCTGTCTGCTTGTCATTGTGTTTTGTGTAACGCTCTGCTTCTATTATCTTCCTCAGCGGATCTATGAGAACACTGCCCTGACTGCTTACGCCGCCGCCTATGCAGAGTATCTCCGGCTGGAATATATTGATGATATTAACAAGACCTGTTCCCAGATATGAAATATACTCGTCAACTATAGCCTTGCCGACTTCGCAGCCATGTGCCATAGCATCAAACGCTGTCTTTCCGTTTATCTTTGAGGTATCACCGTCTATCATCTTATAGAGGATAGAATTGTTGTTATAAGGATTGATTATTGCCTCTTTCGTCATGTTGATAATACCTGTTGCAGAGGAATAAGCCTCCCAGCAGCCTTTTCTGCCGCATGAGCACTGACGGCCGCCGTGATGGATCACCATGTGTCCAAGCTCTGCACCTGCATAGTTTGAGCCGCTGTAAATCTGTCCGTCAATTATTATGCCTCCGCCGACACCTGTACCGAGAGTAATAACGATAGCATCATTTGCGTCCTTTGCAGCACCTACCATGAACTCACCGTATGCTGCAGCATTTGCGTCATTCTCAACGTAAACATCAACACCGAGACGCTCGTTCATCATATCTCCTATTTTCCAATTGTGGAAATTGAAGTTATTAGTGAATTCAATAACACCTGTTGCACCGTTTACAGCACCGGGAGCGCCTATGCCGATATAGTTGATATCGTTCTTTGTAAGTCCTGCGCTTTCGAGAGCCTTGAGTGCAACTGCCGCCATATCGTCACAGATCTCTTCCTGAGAACGCGGCAGGTTGGTCTTACAGCTTGCCTTAACTATAATATTGCCTTCCTCGTCAACAACGCCGGCTACTATATTCGTTCCGCCAAGATCAATACCGAGATAATACATAACACATTTCCTCCTGTATGTAAAAGTATTCTTCATGGGTATTATATCATAATGCACAATTTTTTAAAAGGGAATTTAAAAAAATTAAAAAAATTGTTGTTTTATACAACTTTAAACGCAAATAAATGGTAATTTTGCCAAATAATTATTATTATTTCCATAGTCATAATCAGCAATGTCGGAATATTTGACTGTATTCTCATCTATAGTTTTTTTCGTGCGGAAAAACAGCACAGCTCTTTGATTAACGCAAAAACTTCCGGATATTTTTACATATCCGGAAGCCTTGAAAGTTACTTTACATCTTTTTTGTTCATAAGCATTACTGTAAAGAATACACCTAAGACAATAAGTACCGCCGCACCTGTTACACCGCTGAGAAAGTCTATCTCGTTTGCTAAGAACAGCTGGTCGGGAGCATAAGCGGCTATATTGATATTGTTTGTTTTGAAGAGCTTGTTCAGTCCGAAGCTCAGAGGCATATAAACCAGCAGCAATGCACCCGAGCCGAATATTACAGCCATGACTACCGCAAATGTCTTATTGCCCAGA
The DNA here is from genome assembly GCA_902767175.1 of uncultured Ruminococcus sp. GTDB lineage: Bacteria > Bacillota > Clostridia > Oscillospirales > Acutalibacteraceae > UBA1213. Next base: position 4,558 of record CACXGH010000066.1, on the reverse strand, counting down.
CCGTTTGTTATTAGCAGAAGAACTGCCGAAAGCCCCCACATAAGAAGGAACTTTATGAAAAAGACAAGAATACCCTCGCCCATCTTCTCATCAAAGGTTATTCCTCTGCTGATAAGTGTTCCGAGCATACCGCCCAATACCCCGAGAACGAGCAGTATCAGATTATGCATTCCTGTTACTAAATACTTTGAAACCGCAAGATTTCCTCTGCTTGATACCTGACCGGCAATATTCTTTATGTATCCGTTGTTATGGTCGGCATACATAAATGAAACTACGGATATCATTACAAGTATTGTTATAAGTGAAAGACCGCCAAACGGAGACTTTATAATTCCCGATAAAGCTGTCGGCTGTGAAAGCTCATACAAGAGCTGTTCAATTTCTCTCTCTAACGCATCTCCGCTGCCGCCTTGTACCATATTTACAATAAGCTGAACAAAGCCCTTTGTCAGAAGCGGCATTGCAAACATAACGCCAAATACCGTAATGCATACGACAATAAAAAGCCTGGATTTTCTCAGTCTGAAACTGTCCATTCTGATAAGATCACCCATTGTCGTCACTGCCTCCTCTCGTAACACTGAGATAATACTCCTCAAGGGAGAACGACTCCGTTTTTACTTCTTTAATGAAAATATCATTGTCAACAAGGTACTTGACAAGATTATTCTCCCTGCTCAGCTCTGTTTTTATCCTTATCCTGTTTTCCTCAAGCTCAGCTTCAATGCCTTTTAAGCCGCCGATAAGTTCAAACGCTTTCCTGTCGTTGTCGGTTGAGATAACAGTATAATTGCCGCTTCTTCTGTGAAGCTCCTCGTTGGTGAATTCATCAATAAGCATACCCTCATTGATTATGCCGTAGCTGTCCGCAAGCTTGCCAAGTTCATCAAGGATATGGCTCGATATCATGACAGTCATACCCTTTTCGTCCCTGAGTCTGCTGAGTGTATTTCTTACATCAACAATGCCCTGAGGGTCAAGACCGTTAATAGGCTCATCGAGAATGACGAGCTTCGGATCTCCGACAATGGCGACAGCTATACCAAGTCTCTGTCTCATACCGAGTGAGAAAGCTCCTGCCTTCTTCCTTCCTGCCTGAGAAAGACCCACAAGCTCCAGAAGCTGCTCGATATATCCCGGTTTATTCACACCAAGAGCGATACATTTTATTTTCAGGTTATCATAAGCTGTCATATTGGAATAGATACCGGGAGACTCAATAAGACTGCCCACCTTGCTCATCACAGACTTGATACCCCTGCCTGTTTTTCCGAAAAGGGAATAGCTTCCGCTTGTTGCATTGGACAGACCGCTCAGCACACGCATGATAGTAGTCTTGCCGGCGCCGTTTCTTCCGATAAGACCGTATATCTCGCCTTTTCTGATACGGATATTGATATCTTTTGCGGCATAACGGCTGCCGTATTTTTTAGAAAGCATATCGGTAGTCAGCACATATTCTGCATTATCCTGTTTATCAAGACTTACTGACGGTTTTGTTTTTTCCATCATCTTTCTCTCCCCTCAATGTTTTTCGGTTTGTTATATCATATATTTTAAGGAATCGCTGCATGACATTTAAATCATTATTTTAACGAGTAAAAGTAATTCGGGTCAACTCAAACAATAAACAGCCGCAGAGTCATTTACGCTGTCACTTATGGTACTTACCGCCCGAAATTATCTGAAACGAACGGTAGATCTGCTCACACAGCATTACTCTTGCAAGCTGATGAGGGAATGTCATTTCCGACATCGAAAGCCTAATATCCGATGCATTCTTCACCTCGTCAGACAGTCCCCATGAGCCGCCTATTACAAAGGCGATGCTGCCCTTTCCCTGCACCGCAAGCTCCTCTATCTGACGTGCAAGTTCCACAGAGCTTTTCTGCTTTCCCTCTATGCACATTGAAATTATCACAGCGCCCTTCGGCACGGCTGCAAGTATACGCCTGCCCTCTTTTTCAAGTGTGTTTGCAATATTTGCGGCTGACGGTGAATCGGGCAGTCTTTCCTCCGCTGTTTCAACAATGGAGAAATTACAGCTCCCCTTCAGCCTTTTTGCATATTCACGGCAGGCGTCCTCCCAATACTTTTCTTTAAGCCTGCCTACGCATATTATCGAAATATTCATCTCCGACCTCCGACATATTCAGCACAGGCTCAATAAATCACGGGAGAGCCTGTATTTATTTCGGGCAGAACCGAGATAAGAAAATCCATGCCCTTCTTCATTCCGGAACATTCAAGCTCACAAACTGTAGCCTTCTCCGCAAGCTGCGGAATGTTATTCTCACGGCTGAGATGAGCAAGAAGAAGTCTTGTTGTGCCGCTCCTTACAAGGTCTGCCGCCGTCTGTGCGCAGGCATCATTAGACAGATGTCCCTTATCGGACATTATGCGCCTTTTCAGCACATAGGGGTACATCCCGCACTGCAGCATTCCTATGTCGTGGTTCGACTCCAATACAACCGTATCACAGCCCGTCAGAGCTGTTTTTATTTCATCTGTAATCACACCCGTATCTGTCGCAAAAGCCGTTCTGCGCCCGTCACAAGTCTCTACACAATAGCCGTAGCCCTCCGCACAGTCATGAGAGATGTGAAACGGTTTTATCTTCATTGAATCAAGCTCTATGCCATCACCTCCGACAGTCTGTATATCCACTTTGTCGTTGATTATATTCTTTGCATAAAGTGCCGAAACAGTCCCCTGTGACGCATAGACCCTCAGCTTATATCGTGACGCAAACACACGCAGTGCGCTCACATGATCCGTATGCTCGTGCGTAATAAATACAGCCCTTATTTTTTCAGGCTCTATACCCTTATCACGCATAGCGTTCTCTAACTGCTTTGCATTTCTTCCGCAGTCAATCAGAATTCCGCTTCCTGCACTTTCAAGATAATAGCTGTTTCCCGAACTTCCGCTGAAAAGCGGACATAGCTTTGGCATCTGATCACCCGAACTCCTTTGTTTCCGATATTTCCTTCTTTACTTTCATAAAAAGTCCGTATACTAAATCAGGCGCATCACCCTTTCGGATAATGCACCTGCAATGAACTTATCAAGCTCTCTGGGCAACACCGTCATCAGTGTAGATAATGCGTATATCCGCACCGAGTGCAGACAGCTTCTCAACTATATCCTCATATCCTCTCTCAATATACTCGATATCCTCGATATGAGTTACTCCTTTTGCGGACAGAGCAGCTATTACCATAGCGGCACCGGCACGAAGGTCAGTAGCCTTTACAGGTGCTCCGTTCAACTCCTTTACACCCTCAATAACAGCTACCTTGCCGTCAACAGAGATAACTGCGCCCATTCTCTTAAGTTCCTCGACATAGCGGAAACGGTTATCCCAAACAGCCTCCGTAACAATGCTCGTACCCTCAGCAATAGACAGAAGGGCAGCTATCTGCGGCTGCATATCGGTAGGAAATCCCGGATGAGGATGTGTCTTTACATTGCAGCGCTTAAGCTCTCCTGCTCTGGAGACTCTTACAGCATCGTCAAATTCCTCGACCTGAATGCCCATTTCACGAAGCTTGAGCGTTATAGGGTCAAGGTGCTTTGTTATTACGTTGCGTATCATAACGTCTCCGCCCGTTGCGGCAGCAGCTACCATGTATGTACCTGCCTCTATCTGATCCGGAATTATCGAATAGGTTGTACCGTTCAAGTGCTTTACACCATTGATTTTAATAACATCGGTGCCTGCTCCCCTTACATCAGCTCCCATGGAGTTGAGGAAGTTTGCAAGGTCGACAATATGCGGTTCTTTAGCGGCATTTTCGATAATTGTCCTGCCCTCTGCCTTTACTGCTGCGAGCATGATATTTACCGTTGCACCCACTGAAACGACATCAAGATATACATGACCGCCTGTAAGGTGTTCCGCCTTTACATTAATCATTCCACCGACAACACTGTGAGCAGCTCCGAGGATACCGAAGCCCTTAAGGTGCTGGTCAATAGGTCGTACACCGAAGTCACAGCCGCCGGGAAGAGCCACCTCAGCCTGAGAGAACTTACCGAGCAGTGCTCCCAAAAGATAGCATGACGCACGCATACGCCTTACTATATCGTAATCAGCGACAGGGCGTCTGATATAAGAAGGGTCGATCTCAAGGGTGGACTTATTGATCCTGTTCACCCTCGCACCCATTTCATGCATGATATTGGCAATGTAGTTTACATCCATAATATTGGGGATATTTTCTATGCGGCAGACGCCGTCAGAGAGGATCACGGCAGGTATAATGGCAACAGCAGCATTTTTAGCACCGCTGATGTGTACTGTACCCTCAAGCCTTTTTCCTCCGTTTATTACTAACTGTCTCAAAATGCAACACTCCTCAAACAGGCTGTATATGAGTTAAACGGGCGGATATTCCGCCCTAAGATAAATTCTTACCCTGAATACCATTTAAATATTCACAAAAGATTTGTAGATAATGCACTAATTAAACAAGGAGCAAAGCTCCAACAAGCTCGCTTGATTGGAGCGAGCGACGCCGTCAACAGACGTCGGGGAGCTTTAGCTCCTGCG
>CACXGH010000065.1 GCA_902767175.1 uncultured Ruminococcus sp. | reverse complement strand
TTTTACTTATTTTTTTGCCACTTCATGGTGGCTTGGTTTTCTGCGCCCTTTTACTTATCGGGGCCGGTAAATTCTTTTTCAAACTTCCTCCTGATAGTTTTTCTCTGATAACAGCATATAGTATTCATGTATATCGGGTTTTAATGCAATATGAAATAATATTGAATTATTCCTTAATATTATTTAAGGTAACCAAAAAGGCACCCTCAGCCGCTTTCAAGCAGCAGGAGTGCCTTTATGATATTTATTACATTATATCACAGGATATCGAGTTTTATATTGTCATCATCAGCGGTTACATGGATACCTATAAGAGAGCCTGTTCTGCTTTCTACAATTGCAGAAGCTATTTTATCCTCAACCTCCTTGCGAATGAGGTTTCTGAGGTCTCTTGCACCGCTCTTACCGCCGTATGCCTTTTTAGCAAGCAGGCGCTGTGCTTTTTCATCGTAAGTGAAAGCAATGCCCTTTTCCTTGAGTGTATCTACATATTCGTTGAGCATAAGTGCTGAGATCGCAACAAAGTCCTCCTCTGTCAGATGTCTGAATATGATGATCTCATCAAGTCTGCTGATAAATTCAGGGCGAAGGAACTCTGAAAGTGCCTTTCTTACCTTCTCGGCAGTAGCTTCCGCCTCTGTCTTTGCAAAACCGAGAGCATTTTCCTTTTTCTCACTGCCTGCATTGGAGGTCATTACAATAACCGTATTGCTGAAATTGACCTTTCTTCCCTGTGCGTCTGTGAGGACACCTTCGTCAAGTATCTGCAAAAGGATATTAAGTACATCGGGGTGAGCCTTCTCTATTTCGTCAAATAGAAGGACGGAATACGGTCTGCGCCTTACTTTTTCCGTAACCTGACCTGCCTCCTCATAGCCGACATATCCGGGAGGAGAGCCGATGATCTTTGATACCGAATGCTTCTCCATGTACTCGGACATATCTAGACGGATAAGTGTTTCGGGTGTATTGAACAGTTCGGCAGCAAGCACCTTTACAAGCTCTGTCTTTCCGACACCTGTAGGACCTACAAATATAAATGAAGCCGGTCTGCGTCTCGGGCTTATCTGAACTCTGCTGCGCTTTACGGCAGCAGCAAGTGCCTTTACAGCCTCGTCCTGACCTATAACTTTGCTCTTGAGCTGCTGCTCAAGGTCTGCAAGCTTATTAAGCTCATTTTCCTGTACCTTTGATGCAGGGATACCTGTCCACAGCTCGATAACATGAGCGATATCCTCCTCGCTTACCTCTGCGGTGAGGTTCATTTCGCTCTTATCGCCAAGGCTTTTTTCGAGCTTTGCAATATCGTATCTTACCGTAGCAAGCTTTTCGTAGTCTATCTCAGTTTCAGAGGCAAGCTCCTCCTCCTGCTGCTTAAGCTCATCAAGACGAGCTGTATCTCTGTCGAACTCCTCAAGCTCTTTATTTCTCAGAGCCGCATGAGTGCAGGATTCATCAAGCAGGTCTATTGCCTTATCGGGCAGAAATCTGTCTGTAATATATCTCTCTGAAAGAACAACTGTCTTCCTGACGATATCATCGGACATCTTTACCCTGTGGTATTCCTCATAATATGACTTGATGCCAAGTATTATATCAATTGTTTCTCTTATTGAAGGCTCAGCAACTGTAACGGGCTGAAATCTTCTTTCAAGTGCTGCATCTTTTTCGATATATTTTCTGTATTCATTAAAGGTCGTAGCGCCAATTACCTGTATCTCACCCCGTGAAAGTGCAGGCTTCATGATGTTTGCGGCATTCATAGAGCCTTCCGACTCACCTGCTCCGACAAGGCTGTGTACCTCGTCAATGAACAGTATCACATTTCCGTCAGCCTTGACCTCGTCGATAAGTCCTTTTATTCTGCTCTCAAACTGTCCCCTGAACTGGGTTCCTGCAACAAGGGAAGTAAGGTCAAGAAGATGTATCTCCTTCTTCTGCAGTCTCATAGGCACATTGCCCTGAGCTATCCTTAGAGCAAGTCCCTCGGCAATTGCAGTTTTACCTACACCCGGCTCACCGATAAGACAGGGATTGTTTTTCGTTCTCCGGCTGAGGATCTGAATAACTCTGTCAAGCTCATTCTCTCTGCCGACTATTCTGTCTATCTTGCCGTTTCTTGCCTTGTCGGTAAGGTCTGTACAATATGCATCAAGGTGTTTGCGTTTGCGCTTTTTGGGTGCCTTGTCGTCTTTTTTAGTACCCTTTTCATCCTTTTCAGCCTTATTCTTTGATGAACCTCCCGAGAAGAGATTCTTGAAAAACGGCGGAAAAGCGGGTGCTCCGCCTCTGCTGAAATCATCGTCCTGTTCGCTGTCGTCAGGATCGTCGGCGCCGTTCATCAGGTCTGCCATATCCTCAGGCACCATACCCGATTCCATAAGATCAGTCATCTGATCCTGCATCATTTCGATATCGTCCTCGGAAATGCCCATTTTCTCAATTATATCTGTTACAGGCTTTATGCCTGCCTCCTTTGCACAGGTTAGACAATAGCCTACCGAGCTTGAGGTATCGGCAGAGTTGGATACAAATACAACTGCCGGTCTTTTATTACATTTACTGCAAAGCATCATATAGTTATTTCTCCCTTCCTTTTCCATGCTGTACAGTCAGAGACAGCTCTGACACCATGGGGTATTTTGAATATCATAACATATTATCACAAAAATGTCCATAACATAGACTTATTTAATTCCAGACACATTCTGATCGGTATCGTCATTTTCTTCAATTTCTTTTCTTTTTTCATTATTTGCTTCCTTCAGGAGCTTTACAAAAAGTCTTGTATACATAATGAGCGAAAACAGCATTGAGGCTGTTGTTATTGAAAGAAGCACCAGAGACAGCGTCCTGTTATTATAGCTCCAGATCGCCTTGAGCAGTATAAGAGAAGCTATTGATGTATAGAACAGGATCGTTGATATTTTGCCGTACCATTTAGCAGCAGGCGGTTTTATCTTTATTTTTATCAGAAAGGCTCCTCCGCTTAGCATAAGAAGCTCCTTTGAAAACAGTACTATAGTGAACGGCATTATTTCGGGATAAAGCACATTAGTGCAGATCACTACGGCGATGAGAGTAAGCTTATCAGCGATAGGGTCAAGTATCTTACCGAGATCTGTTATCTGACCAAGCTTTCTTGCCAGAAATCCGTCAAGCATATCGCTTATTCCCGATATCAGAATCATAACTCCTGCCATTATGAAATCTTGTTTCAGAAGAGACCTTGTGAGTGGAACTATAATAATGATCCTGAGAAGTGTAAGTGTATTCGGGATATTGATGTTTTCTTTAATGGATCTGTTCATTTTGTTCCATAACCGCTCCTTTCCGAAAGAATACTGCTTTTCTTACATAGACGAAAGCCATGTGACAATCATTTCCGGCAGGCTTATCATACGGATAAGTCTGTAGAATACGGTATTGTCAATACTCTCGCTGAGAGCCTTGCAATGTTCGGGAGATATAAACATCATTACAAAGTAAAGTATCAATGTCATAAGCATAGAAATAAATATTCCCTCAACAATTCCGACAAGTGCGCCGAATATCTTATCAGGTATCCCTATAATCGTTTTATTTATCAGCGCTGATATTTTCTTTACAACAAAACCGACAACTATCATAAGAACAAGGAACAGAATTATTGTAAGCACTGAGGATATCATCTTGACGGCAAAGGGTCTGATCATTTCTTCTATTGTTCCGGGAATTCCGATAACGGAATTTTTCAGTGTATCTGCAAGCGCCGCCTGATCTATTCCTGTAAATGAAAAGACATTCAGTGTAAAATTGGATATTACAGCAAGTGTTTCCTCTGCCATTACCGCAGGATCTGACGATGTAATATTCGCAGTAGCCTGAGTAAGTCCCTGAATTATGTTTTCCTTAAATGCTAAATTATATACAAGAAGAGACAGCATAGACGAGAGGAATGATGATGCTATAAGGGCAACGATCGTGCCTGCTGCATTAAGCAGCATATAAATAAGTCCTCGCTTAAAGCCTGAATATCCGAAGAGGATTATCAGTGCAGCTATTCCAAGATCCAACCAAATATTCATATAATCACCCTATTACTGCAAAATCTTTTCATTCCTTATAACTATAACATATTTTTAATTTTACTACAAGTGGATTTTATGCCGATTTTTGTACATCATACTTGAACAACGGCGATATTTTTATTAATAACGCAGTAAAACTTCTTGTATACATACAAAAACGGCCCTTTCGTTTCGTAGAAAGGACCGTGAAGATATATTATTTTTTTGCCTTTATCTTTTTTTCCGTGCCGTTTTTCAGTCTTATAATATTATCCTTATGCCGTACAATAATAAGCACACCGATAAGCAGTGCAGTAATTGCAGAGAAAATGACAAACGGCATAGTCGGAGACGGAAGCGGAGAGAAGGACGATGTAATGCCCTTATAGTCCAAGAATCTCCATGTAAATGCGATAAATGTATAAGCTGTAAAATTAACAAGTGCACATACCGATATGATATGTGTTATCATGAAAATTATCGCAAAAATCAGCAGTGCACAGACAAGTGTACGCCAATCTGTCATAAGCATCACGGCAAAGGTCGTAACAACTCCCTTGCCTCCCTTGAATTTGTAATAAATCGGGAAGGTATGACCTACAACGGCGAAAAGACCGGCTATGTACATAAGATAGCCCCTATAAAGGTCTGCTTTAGCATCATTTACACCTATCATAAGCAGAATTGCTGCTGTCACGGAAATTACACCCTTAAGGAAATCTCCGATAAAGGTAATTGCCGCAGGAGTTTTTCCTACGCATCTGAGAACATTCGTAAAGCCTGCATTTCCGCTGCCCATTGTTCTGATATCTTTATGCAGAACGATTTTTGTAACAATTATCGAAGTATTGACGCTGCTTATAAGATAAGAAAGAACAGCAGCTATAATCACCTGAAGCCAATACTGAGAAAAGAAAGCCCTTATTTCCTCCACAAAAAACACCTCTGAATCTAAATGCTATTTATCCTTGTCTCCACGTTCTCTTATAACAAAACGTATAGGAGTACCCTGCATACCGAAGGTCTCCCTTATCCTGTTCTCAAGGTATCTCTGATAAGAGAAGTGGAAAAGCTCGGCTGAATTGACAAAGAAAACAAATGTAGGCGGTTTTACTCCCGACTGAGTCATATACAGTATCTTGAGCCTTCTTCCCTTGTCTGTCGGGGGCTGTACTCTTGCAACCGCCTCACTCAGAAGGTCGTTAAGCACACCTGTAGATATTCTCATTGCCGCAGAATTAACTACGGTAAGAATCAGTTCAAATAGCCTGTCAAGTCTTTGTCCTGTCTTTGCAGAGATAAACACCATAGGAGCGTATGACATGAACGAGAAATCATTTTCAAGCTTTTTGCGGAATTCATTCATCGTTTTGTCGTTTTTCTCAACAGCGTCCCATTTGTTTACAACAATGATACAAGCCTTGCCCGATTCATGTGCAAGACCCGCTATCTTGGAATCCTGCTCGGCAAAGCCTACAGTCGCATCTATCATGATAAGACATACATCACTGCGTTCAATTGCCATTTTTGCTCTTATTATACTGTATTTCTCTATTTCATCTTCAATACGGCTGTTTCTTCTGATGCCTGCCGTATCTGTAAGCTTGAATCGTCCGAACTTATTCTCGATTACGGTGTCAATACTGTCACGGGTCGTACCCGCAATATTTGACACAATACATCTTTCCTCGCCTGTTATCTTATTTACAAGAGAGGATTTTCCGGCATTAGGCCGTCCTATAATAGCAACGCTTACTGTATCGTCATCTTCGTCCTCTCCGTTTTGTTCGGGGAGATACTCGAATATAGCGTCAAGAAGGTCGCCTGTTCCGTGTCCGTGTACCGAAGAAACCTGAACAGGGTCGCCAAGCCCCAGATTATAGAATTCATAAAATGCAGGCTCCGGCTCACCTACCTTATCACACTTATTGACGCAAAGTACAACAGGACGGTTACTTTTCTGGAGCATCATTGCGACATCATGGTCTGTAGCCACAACACCGCTTGTCAGGTCTGTCACAAGGACTATAACATCGGCAGCATCTATTGCAAGCTGTGCCTGTCTCCTCATCTGCTTGAGAATGATATCCTCAGAATACGGCTCTATACCTCCCGTATCGACAAGGGATATCTTTCTGCCTCGCCATTCGCATTCACCGAATATTCTGTCCCGGGTAACACCCGGTGTATCGTTGACTATCGCTATTCTCTGACCGACGAGCTTATTGAACAATGTTGATTTTCCCACATTAGGGCGTCCCACTATAGCTACCACGGGTCTGTCTGACATACTATCCCTCCCAAAGCTGATATTTCATCATTTTAATGAGCAGACACTTTTTAAAATGATACACCTGCTGAGCAGGCTATAAATATCATGTGATATTCCTGTCTTATGCAATTATTCTGAGCACCTGCGGTACAGTAATTTTTTGCATCTTTATAGAATAACAGCATAATACCTATAATTCATAAAATAATATTGCATAATGACAAAAAAGAGAAGGATCTCTCCTTCTCTGTTTCAGATGTCATTTCAAAAGACTATATCAAGCCTCTGTTGTTGCAATAACCTGTCTGCCTCTGTACATACCGCAGTTTGTGCAAGCTCTGTGTGCAAGCTTGAATTCGCCGCAGTTAGGGCACTTTGAAAGAGCGGGAGCCTGAAGCTTCCATACTGCTGAACGTCTCTTATCTCTTCTTGCTTTAGATGTTTTTCTCTTGGGTACTGCCATTGTAATTGACCTCCTTGAAATAATACAGCATCATTCATCTGACAGGAGCTGTCTGAGAGCAGCCAGCCTCGGGTCAGTCTCCCGCAAATCACATTTACAGGAGCCTTCATTCAGATTTTTTCCGCACTTCGAACATAAGCCTTTACAATCGTCCTTACACAGGAGCTTTGACGGAAGCTCCAGAAGGATATCATCTCTGAGCAGAGAGTCGGTATCAAACTTATAGTCGGGTGTTTCAATATAATCGTCACCGCTTTCTTCTGTAAGTTCAGTAACGAGAATATGTTGGAATTTATATGTAAAAGTCCTGCTTATGGTACTTGTACATCTGTCACAGTCAAAGCTATAAACAAAACTGACATCAGCCGTAAATTCTACAAAACCGGCATGATTTGCTACACAAATAGCCGCAGTTACCGGCTCTGTAAAGCAAGCAGAGCCTGTTCCGGTGCCTGACATATCGACAGAGGTATCAAGACTGACCTTTTCATTCTCATTGAGAAATACTTTTTTAAGATCAAGGATCATAAAGACCACCTCATGCAGAACATTTCAACAAACCATACTCTATTATAATAATCATATAACTGTTTGTCAATAGGTTTTCCGATTATTTTAAGAGAATATTTCTCTTATTTTTTCAGCAAAAACACAAAACCGTGTATCATATCAAAAAGCCCTGCACAATCAGATGTAGACAAACATTCTTACTCGGCATACAGCCTTGATATTCTGCTCTTACCCAGCACATAAAATGTATTATAGTCGCAGTATACTATCTTTCTTGCATCGGTATCTGCCGCTGAAGTGCCCTTTACGCTGCCTTCTCTGTCATATACTATAATACTGTCCGGACAGAGAATTGCTCTTTCATTGCCTCTCATATCAAGTGATATTATCTTTTTGCCCGTGCTTATCTCACTGTCTCTGCTGCCGTCCTTATTGAACGACACAATATCGCATTCTCTGCCGTCAGGATTATACGAAAGAGAAAGAACCGCTCCCTGATCTCTTTTTATTGTATATGCCGTCAGTGTACGGGAGTCATAGCCTATATCGGTCTTTCCGCCGTCATTTATGTTTATATAGAAGGACTTGTTATTGCCTACAGCAAACGCATTTCCGTTGTCAAGAAAGCGTATGTCATATATAAAGGTATCGTCCACCTCATACTTCTGCATATAATTGTCCTGTGTAAAATCAAGAACATATATAACGGATATAAGACCGCCGTTTCTTGCAGAAACACCTGTCAATACAGCTCTGGAACCGTCTTTATTTACTGAGACCTTATTCATATAGTAATCAGCGAAGGAATAGGTATATTTTTCAAGGTTATCTGTTCTGTAGACAGTAAGTTTTGCCAAATAATCATCGGAACGGGTAAGTATTCCGTAAATACCGTTAGATGATACATCTGCGGATAAGATCTTCTGTTTTACTGATGAAGAATACACGATCGAGTCACGCTTTAAAACAGTGAAGCCTGTTGCATTGAGATTATATACAATAGCATATCCGCCGTTCACACTGAGAACAGGAGCCGCATATGAATGCTGCTCGTCCTGATATACTCCTGCATTATTATTCAGCACGGCTATAGAGGTATCGCTGCAGTATACAGGCACTCCGCTGATAAGGTCAAAATTGCCGTTATTCACTGCTGAGCCTGAAAAGCCTGTCGGGTAACCGTCACCCTCACTTTTGCCGAGCAGGTCGTACTGAAACCAATGTGCTATATTATCGGGCGTCAGCTTTTCTATATTCATAAGCGCAAGCACGGCAACAACTGACAGGAACAGTATAAGAAACATTTTAAGAAACCTTTTTGTCAGGTTTTCAGGCATAGGTTCTTCGTCTCTGTAGTCCTCCAGCGGCACGTCCTCATAACTCATATACTTTCTTTTTGCAGCTTTTTTCTCCTGCTTGGCTTCGTCATTCTGATATCTTCCTCTGTTTCTTTTCATTTTCTTTGTAATTCCTCCTATCCCTGAACAATCCTGCGTGTGCTTTTTCTCTGTACTCAGTAAAACACCCTGTTAAGATAAAGCCCCTCCGGCGGAGCTGTAGGTCCTGCCTTTGAACGGTCGAGAGCTTTTATTATATCGGGTATATCATCAGGCGCAAGCTTTCCCTGAGCCGTATATAACAGAGTTCCTACGATAATTCTGACCATATTATATAAAAATCCGTCTGCTTCAATTGTGACGGTGATTATATCTCCGTCTCTTGTTACGGAGATATTCTTTACTGTTCTGTGAAAATCTCCTTTCTGACGGTGCGGATCCACCGTACAGAATGAAGTGAAATCATGTCTGCCTGTAAAATGCTGTGCCGCCTCGTTCATCAGCCTTTCATCAAGCCTTTGCCAATAATGAAGCGCATATCCCGTAAGAAAAGGATCTCTTATGGGAGAATTAAGTATCTTATATATGTATTCCTTTCCCTTGCAGGAATATCTTGCATGAAAATCTCCCGGTACTTCTACGGTACTGACAGCAGCAATACTGTCCGGAAGGAAACGGTTGAGTGCAAACGGAAGTCTGTCAGCAGGTATGGTATGCTCTGTATGAAAGCTTATGCAGAACATATTCGCATGAACTCCTGCATCTGTTCTGCTGCAGCCCTTGATATCAGGCTTTTCTCCAATGACTTTGTACAAAGCCTCCTGAAACCGTTCCTGTACGGAATCGGCATTATTCTGCACCTGCCAGCCGTGATAGCTTCTTCCGTCATATCTGATAGTAACTAACAGATTTCTCATGCCATGCTCCTTCTGCACCGAATATTTCATCTTATTGTTGCAGGAAAATAAATATTGCACAGTATCACTCCTGCAAAGATGATAAGTACATAAATAAGTGCCCACAGATCATTAAGTGAAAATCTGAGCACTTTCATTCTTGTTCTGCCCCTGCCGCCGTTATAGCACCGACATTCCATAGCCATCGCAAGGTCGTTAGCCCTTCTGAAAGACGAAACAAACAAAGGTATAAGCACGGGTATCAGAGCTTTGACACGCTTTATAATGCCTCCGCTCTCCATATCCGCTCCTCTTGCCTTCTGAGCGTTCATTATCTTATCAGTCTCCTCAAGAAGTACGGGAATAAACCTCAGGGCTATGGTCATCATCATAGCTATTTCATGTACCTTGACATGAAATACCGTAAGCGGCTTCATAAGCCTTTCAAGTCCGTCCGTAAGGTCAGACGGCGATGTTGTGAAGGTAAGCACCGAACTTATTATAACAAGCGTTGCTATTCTTATAGTAACAAAAACAGCGTTGTTGATACCGCCCTCTGTTATCTTTATGAACTGCCATTCCCAAAGCACCTCTCCTGAGCCGTAGAACAGATTGATTATGCCTGTGAACAGCACTACCATAAGTATGACCTTCATGCTTTTAAGGTACATCTTAAAGCTTATCCTTGTCAGAAGCACCACAAGAAGTGATGCAAGAGTTATAAGCAGCAGCGACATATAATTTGTCGCCGCAAAGATAAAGACTATGATCGCAATAAGCAAAATCAGCTTTGTACGGGCGTCAAGCTTATGGACAACGGACTGTCCCGGCATGAACTGCCCGAGTGTAACATCTCTTACCATGTAAGCACCTCCCTTATTCAGACAGAGCTTCTGGCAAGAGACAGTATTTCGTTAAATCCCTGCTCTACTGTAAGAACGCTCGTATCAACGGGTATGCCCTTTTGTCTGAGCAGCATCATGATCTTCGTTATCTGAGGCACACGAAGCCCGATCTTTTCAAGCTCCTCGCCCCGTGAAAACACATTTGCCGCTGTATCGAGCATTACCTTTCTGCCCTTATTCATTACAAGGATACGGTCGGTTATCCTTGCTATATCCTCCATGCTGTGCGACACAAGAATTACTGTATTTTTCCGCACATCATGATATGTTTTTATCTGAGAAAGGAGTGCATCTCTTCCCAAAGGGTCAAGACCTGCTGTCGGCTCATCAAGTATCAGAACATCAGGATCCATTGAAACAACGCCTGCAATAGCAGCACGCCGCTTTTCTCCTCCCGATAAATCGAACGGAGACCTTTGCAGGTATTCATCTCCAAGTCCTGTAAAGCTTGCAGCTTTACGCACTCTCTCGTCAATTTCCTCATCTGACAATCCCATATTTTTAGGCCCGAATGCTATATCCTTATATACTGTCTCTTCAAAGAGCTGATATTCCGGATACTGAAATACCATTCCGACTTTAAATCTGACTTCTCGTATTTTCTTGGGCTTTTCCCATATATCCTTTCCGTTCAGGCAGATTTTACCTTCGGTCGGTCTCAGCAGACCGTTGAGAAGCTGTACAAGCGTCGATTTTCCCGAGCCTGTATGTCCGATGATCCCAAGAAACTCCCCCTGCTCTATCTCAAAGCTTACTCCGTCAATGGCAGTCTTTTGAAACGGTGTTCCTGCACCGTAAATCAGTTTAAGTTCCTCTACCTTAATCACGGACATCTGTCAAGTACAACTCCCTCTTATCGGGTTATCACCCGGACCCCTTTCCTGAAAAAACATCAGGCTTTTATGATCTGAATAATTTACATAATTAATAACTTAGTTATAACCCTCTTACTATCTGCTGCCGAGAAGCTTCATCAATGCTTCTGCACATTCATTTTCGTCAAGCACACATTCGGGAAGGTCAAGACCGCAGCTCCTGAGCTTATAATTAAGCTCTGCAGCCTGCGGAACATCAAGTCTGTGCTGCTTCAAAAGTTCCACCTTTGAGAAAACCTCTCTTGGTGTTCCGTCAAGAAAGACCTTGCCCGAGTCTATCATAATAACTCTGTCGGCAAGGACAGCCTCTTCCATATAGTGTGTTATAAGAATGACCGTCATACCTCTTTCCTTATTGAGCTTTGTAACAGCGTCAATAACCTCTTCTCTGCCGCGAGGGTCAAGCATAGCTGTAGGCTCATCGAGAACTATACATTCAGGCTCCATAGCAAGAATTCCGGCAATGGCTATCCTCTGCTTCTGACCGCCGGAGAGCTTATCAGGGGAATGTCTGCGGTATTCATACATATCCACCGCCTTCAAAGCCTCATCTACACGCTTTCTTATCTCCTTTGGAGGAACTCCGAGGTTTTCACATCCGAATGCAACATCCTCCTCTACTATTCCTGCAACTATCTGATTATCGGGATTTTGAAGAACAAGCCCCACCTTTTTTCTTATATCAAAAAGGCTGTCATCGTCCTTGGTATTCATACCGTCTACGATAACATCTCCCGTTGTGGGCAGATAAATAGAGTTGAAATGCTTGGCAAGTGTGGATTTGCCGGAGCCGTTATGACCTACTACGGCGGCAAACTCACCTTTTTTTATTTCAAGGTCGACACCGTTCAGGGCAAAGCCCTGTTCGGCTCCGTTCTCGTTTTCATCATATTTAAAATATACATTTCTTACACTGATAAATCCACTCATCAAAGAGCTCCTTGCATTACTGTATTATCTGTTCAGCGCATCCATATTGCAGTGCTTCCGCACGGAAGTGTGAAACCGCTTTCCGTAACATGAAGTCCTATCTCGGAGCTTGAAACGCTTCCTCCGAGTTTCTTTTTCAGCATTACTCCGAGAAGATACTCCATTACCGCAGGCGAAAGACCTGTTGTATAAGAATTAAGTATAAAGAATTCCGCCTGTTCTGAAAGTATCGGCAGACACAGCTCTACAAGCGAGAAGAGCTGTTCCTCAAGCTTCCATACCTCTCCTCCCGGACCTCTGCCGTAGGAGGGCGGGTCCATGATTATACCGTCATATTTATTTCCTCTTCGCTGCTCACGCTGCACAAACTTTACACAGTCATCAACAAGCCATCTGACCGGTTTATCAGAGAGCTTGCTCAGAGCTGCATTTTCTTTTGCCCACTGCACCATGCCCTTTGATGCGTCTACATGAGTAACCGCAGCTCCGGCATTAAGACAGGCTAAGGTAGCAGCTCCCGTATATGCGAACATATTGAGTACCTTAAGCTGACGGCCGCATGAACGTATCTTATCAGAAGCAAAGTCCCAATTGACAGCCTGCTCCGGAAATACGCCCGTATGCTTAAAGCCCATAGGCTTTATTCCGAAGGTAAGCTCCTTATAGCTTATTGTCCACTGAGAGGGCAGCTTTTTATAATACTGCCATGCACCGCCTCCGCTTGAACTTCTCGTATATCTTGCGTGAGCATTCTTCCATAGCGGTGACTTATGCCCAGTACTCCATATTATCTGAGGATCGGGACGAATGAGCACAATTTCGCCCCAGCGCTCGAGACGCTCTCCGTCAGAGCAGTCTATCAGTTCATAATCCTTCCATTGAGCCTCCCGCATCGTCTTTCCTCCATTTTGATCTGTCAGGGATATCGGACCGTTTAAAGGGTCCGATATTTGCTAAATACATCGTGCAGAGCAGATCGTTTTCTGCTCTGCACGGTTTGTCTTCCGATTATTTCTTCACCTCAAGGATAGCTCCTCTGTTGCCGGACGTAACAAGAGACGCATATCTTGCGAGATAGCCTGTTGTGATTTTCGGCTCTCTCGGCTTCCATTCTGCACGTCTTGCAGCAAATTCCTCTTCACTGAGACGGACATTGATAGTGTTCGCATTGATGTCGATATCAATTATATCTCCGTCTTCTATCAGAGCAATAGGACCTCCTACCGCTGCCTCAGGAGATACATGACCTATAGAAGCGCCTCTTGTAGCACCTGAGAAACGGCCGTCTGTAATAAGTGCGACCGTACTGCCCTGTCCTCTTCCCATAATAGCTGAGGTAGGATTGAGCATTTCTCTCATACCGGGACCGCCCTTAGGACCTTCATAGCGTATCACAACAACGTCACCGTCATTTATTTTACCGGCTGTAATAGCCTCCATTGCGTCCTCCTCACAATCAAAGACTCTTGCAGGGCCTGAGTGACTGAGCATTTCGGGAGCTACTGCTGAGCGCTTTACAACACATGAGTCGGGAGCAAGATTTCCTCTGAGCACAGCGATACCGCCTGTTTTGCTGTAGGGGTTATCAACTGTTCTGATGATCTCGGGATTCTTATTTACGCAGCCCTTGATATTCTCTGCAATTGTCTTGCCTGTGCAGGTAATAAGGTCTGTACTCAGCAGACCGAGCTTATTTATCTCGTTCATTATGGCATATATACCGCCTGCTTCGTTAAGATCCTCCATATATGTTCTTCCTGCAGGAGCAAGATGGCAAAGGTTAGGTGTATGGGAGCTGATCTCATTTGCAATGTCAAGATCAAGCTCAATACCGCATTCATGGGCAATAGCAGGCAGGTGGAGCATACTATTTGTACTGCAGCCGAGTGCCATGTCCATTGTAAGAGCGTTGCGGAATGCAGCCTCTGTCATAATGTCACGGGGTCTGATATTCTTCTCTAAAAGCTCCATTATCTTCATGCCTGCGTGCTTTGCAAGCTGAATCCTCTCCGAATAAACTGCAGGTATAGTGCCGTTGCCCTTAAGAGCCATGCCGAGCACCTCTGTAAGACAGTTCATAGAGTTAGCCGTATACATACCTGAGCATGAGCCGCAGGTCGGACATACCTTATTTTCATACTCGTTGAGTTCTTCGGCAGTGATCTTGCCTGAGTTATATGAGCCTACAGCCTCGAACATACTTGAAAGGCTTGTCTTGCAGCCCTGTACTCTGCCTGCGAGCATAGGACCGCCTGAAACGAATATTGTCGGAATATTGAGTCTTGCGGCAGCCATAAGAAGTCCGGGAACATTCTTATCACAGTTGGGGATCATTACAAGGGCATCAAAAGCATGAGCAATTGCCATAGCCTCTGTTGAGTCTGCAATAAGGTCACGGGTAACGAGAGAATACTTCATTCCCTGATGTCCCATTGCAATACCGTCACAAACAGCTATTGCCGGAAATACGACAGGATTTCCGCCTGCCATAGCTACGCCTGTTTTAACAGCGTTTACTATTTTATCAATATTCATGTGACCGGGTACGATCTCATTATATGAGCTTACGATACCGATCATAGGCTTTGCGATTTCCTCGTCAGTCATGCCGAGAGCTCTGAGAAGTGAGCGCTGAGGAGCGCATTTTGCTCCGTTATGGATAGCATCACTATTCATTTATAATTACCTGCCTTTATCTATAATAGCGTTCTTTTTCTGCACCCGGACATCAGGTCTGAGCGCAGTTATACGCTTATTATTATAAGTTTTTCTTGTGTTATTGTCAATCATTTATTTATATTACTGACAAATATTGATAGCTTTTCTTGAATTTATACAATATTCGGTTTGACGGCAAAGATATTCTATTGTATAATAATATATTGTACGAAGAGATAAAGCCGCCGCAAAGACGGTCTTTAACATGATAAACACAAAATTCAGGTGATAAAAATGATACATCTTGAAAATGTCTCCAAGAAATACCATAACGGTACAGAGGCACTGAAAAACATCTCTCTCGATATTGCACCCGGTGAATTTGTATTCGTTGTGGGACCATCGGGAGCAGGAAAAAGCACCTTCCTCAAGCTTCTTATAAGAGAAGAAAAGGCAAGCTCGGGCAATATCACCGTAAACGGCAGAGACCTGATAAACATAAAAAAAAGAAAGATACCCTATCTCAGAAGAACTATGGGCATTGTTTTTCAGGATTTCAGGCTTATTGACAAAATGAGCGTATATGAAAATGTCGCCTTTGCGATGAGAGCTATCGGAGCTGAGGAAAAATTGATAAAAAAACGTGTCGAAGCGGTACTTAAGCTTGTCGGCCTTGAAGGAACGGAACATAGAAAGCCTAATGAGCTTTCAGGCGGTGAGCAGCAGCGTGTCAGTCTTGCGAGAGCCTTGGTAAATGAACCGGAAATACTCATTGCAGATGAACCTACAGGCAATATTGACCCTGAGCTTTCACTCGAAGTAATGAAAATGCTTGTAGCCATCAACCGGAGAGGAACTACCGTAATAGTTGTAACGCACGAGCATGAGCTTGTAAAGATATTTGGCGGAAGGGTAATAAAAATATCAGACGGTGAGATAACCCTTGACGAATTCAACCCGACAAAGTACAATCCTGAAAAAAGCACCGCATCCTCCGAAGCAGAGGATAAAAAGGAGAATGAGGAAAAATGAGAATTTCAAGCTTATGGTATCTTATTAAAGAGGGCTTCAAGAACATCTTCAACAATCGTATGATGTCTTTAGCGTCTGTCGTTGTACTCATGTCATGTCTTATCATTACAGGCTCCGCCGCACTTATCTCGGTAAATGTAAACACACTCATTTCGACCATAGGAGATGAAGATGAGATAACGGTTTATCTTAAACCCGAATATCCGGATCTCGATTCTATCAAGCTTGGTCCGAAGATCTCCGCTATAAGCAATGTATTGTCATATAAATACCGTTCCCGTGAAGACGTTCTCAAGGATTACAAAAAGAGTCTCGGTGATGATATTTATGAGGCAATGAAAGGAAAAGGCAATCCGTTCGGAAACGAATATAGTGTCAAGCTGAAAGACCTTACAAAGTTTAACGAGACAGTATCATCTATCTCGGAGCTTGAAGGAGTTGATAAGGTCAGTGACAGGAGCGATGTTGCAGGCAAGCTGACAAAGCTTAATTACTTTGTGACTGTAGTAGGCCTTTGGGTAGTTCTTATCTTAGCTGTAGTAACTCTGTTTATTATCTCGAATACGATAAAGATGACAATGTACTCAAGACGGTTTGAGATAAGCATTATGAAATCCGTAGGCGCTACAAATACATTTATCAGGATACCATTTATTGTAGAAGCCATGACAATAGGTCTTTTATCCGGACTTGTTGCATCGGGAGCTATTCTCTCCCTGTATGAGCCTGTAAGAAATGCAGCATCGGGTGTGATCGGAATGATACGCACCTCCACCCTGTCCGTAGACCGTATATGGCTGCCCACATTGCTCACAATGTCCGCTATCGGCATTATTATCGGTCTGATCGGCGGTATTATTTCTATGATAAGATATCTCAACAAGGAAGGAGGAGCTATCATTGGCAGGTAAAAAATCCAAGGCTCTTGCCGTAATACTTACATTTTCAATAATAGCGGCTTTTTCTGTTCATGCCGGTGCTGATGAGGACGACTTTCCCGATGAAAGCGAGGAAATAACAGAAATATCCTATTATGAGTCAGATGACGACACGGAAAACTCCGAAACAGAATACAGCGAGGAAGAAAGCCCTGTAGAATATCCGGAAGAAAGCGAAGAAGAATCCTCCGAAGAGACATCTGATGATCAGGAAGAAAGTTCTGATGACGAAGAAAGCTCTGAGGAACAGTACGAAAGCTCCTCCGATGAACAAAGCTCCGAAAGCGAGGGCGAAAGCGATGATGAGGAGGAGGAAAGCTCCGCAGCTGAATCAGAAAGCTCTGTAAACAGCGAAACCACAGAACTTGAAGATGAAAACATACCTCAGGATACCGAAAGTGAGGTCAGCTACACACCGCAATACAGTGAGATCTCATACGAGGAGAACTTTAATATAAACGAAAACATAAGCGAGAGGAGTACGCTTGTCAGCGAGAATTCCGAGATAGAAAAGAAAATCAAGCTTACTGACAAGGAAATAAAGCAAAAAAAGGAAGAACTCGCAAAGCTGCAGTCGCAGATAACTACACTTCGTGAAAATATTAAGACTTCCAACGAAAAAATCGCTGCACTTAACAGTGAGATCAGCATAAAGCAGGCAGCTTACGATGAAAAGACTGATAAGATACAGGATATTCTTGAACTGCTCAAGGTAAGACTAAGAAAGCTGCATACATCAGGAGACACCTCTGATCTTGAGCTGATACTTGGTGCAAAGAGCTTTTCCGATCTCATAGACAAGGCTGAAATGATAAAAAACATGGCCCGGTATGATACCGATATTATAAATTCGATCAGGTCTCAGATGAATGAAATATCCGAGTATCAGAAGTCGCTTATTGCTCAGAAGTCACAGGTTGAAACAGAAAAAAAGAAGCTTGAAAACGATACAAAGTCGATAAACGAGCTTCTTGACAAAAACACAAAGCTGGTAAACGAGCTTCTGACCGAAAAAGACCGTCTCTCCAATGAGAAGAAGGCAAACGAAGAAAAGCAGCAGGTACTCAAGAAGGCTCTTGAAGACTACCGCAGGAGACAGGCAGAAAGAACAGGCGCACAGATAATCGTCACACCGCCGACAGACGGCAGCTATTTATGGCCGTGCCCGGGATATACCTACCTGACAGCGACATTTGATGAAGAAAGAAGCTACGGCATTCACGGAGGCATAGATATTGCAGGTGCAGGAATTTACGGAGCAAAGGTAATTGCCTGCTGTGACGGATATGTATTTTCATCATATGACGGCTGCCCGCATGATTACGGAAAATACGAAAGCTGCGGATGCAGCGGCGGCTTCGGCAACTATATTATGGTAGACCACGGCGGCGGAAAAATATCCGTATATGCTCATCTGTCAGGTCTTGCAGTAACTACAGGTCAGACCGTAACGGCAGGACAGCTTATCGGATATGTCGGAACTACAGGCTACTCCACAGGGCCGCATCTGCATTTTGAAACAAGATACGAGGACACAAGATATGATCCTCTGACGGAATATTCATAAACTCATACTGCTTTTAATAGGAGTATAGTATCAAAGCAGCACCTTCACACATCACAATGATGTGACGAAGGTGCTGTTTTTGTCAGAAGTCCGTTTCTATCTTTGCATGGCTGTTGCCGTCGGAGTCCTTTGTAACGATTATCCGGTTTGGTATTCTCTTTTTAAGCTCTTCAACATGGGATATTATGCCGACAAGACATTTGCCGTCCGTTCCAAGCTCATTGAAAATACCGTATGTATTTTCAAGCTTTTTGCCGTCAAGTGTTCCGAAGCCCTCATCAATAAATATCGTTTCAAGCTGAACTCCGCCAACAGTAGTCTGTATCGTATCGGAAAATCCGAGGGCAAGCGCCAGTGAAGCCATAAAGCTCTCTCCTCCCGAGAGCGAACGCACACTTCTTCTTGTGGCACTGTCGTGGTCAATGACATCAATTTCAAGTCCGAACTGTCCTTTTTTGGAAAGAGACTCCTCGGCACGTCTGAACTCATACTTATTGTTGCTCATCTTCATAAGACGGATATTCGACAACGCAAGTATACCTTCAAAATATTTAGCCTGAGCATATACCTCAAGGTTGAGCTTTTCCTGTCCCTCCGTGAGCTTTCCGTTAGCCGTTATACTCAGCTCGTTTGCCTGAATATAATATTCTCTCAGCTCCTCAAGCTTTGCTCCGTTGGCGATTATGTAATCCTTGGCTGCATTATTGGCAATAACACGGCTGTTTATCTCCACAAGCGTATTGCTGAGCCTGCCGCTCTCGTTTTTCAGTGCTGCGGCCTCTTCCCTTAGCTTTTTTATATAATCCGCCTCCGATGCCGCTCTGATCTCACCTATCGCTTCGAGAGCCGCCTTATATCGTGCAATATCGTTTTTACAGCCGGCAAGACTTTTTTCGGCCTGAGCATAAAGCTCAGTCAGACTTGCCGCCCTTTCATTGAGTGCAGCTATCCTGTTTTTAAGCTCTGTACTTGTTGCAAACGGCAGCGAGCCTCTGAGCTTGGATATATTGCCGTCAGTGTTATTTTTCTTTTGCTCAAGAACGGCTAAATCCGTATTCAGAGAAACTATTTCTTCCTTTTTTCTGTTTATGTTTGTCTCATACTCAGGAATGCTTTTATCTAATTTATCCTTTCTGTCCTTCTTTTTATTCAGTCCGTTTATTATCCCGGATTGATTATCAATTATGTTTTTAAGCTCTACTCCCTGTGAAATAACCGCCTGCATAAGCTCATCGGCACTTTTTATCTCCCCCAGCAGTGATAGGGACAGCTCATCTGTTTCGGCTTTCAGTTCCTTACAGATATCATTGATATTTCTCAGCTCTGCAGCCGCCTTTACAGCTTCACCTTCAGCAGCATTGGATGCCTTCCTTGAATTATCAACATCTTCCTTTGACGGAGCATTCGGCCGCTTTACAGCCCTGCACGGATGAGACAGCGAGCCGCAAACGGGGCATGGCTTTCCTTCCTCAAGCGTCTCTGCTATATACCCTGCCTGATCATCAAGATATGCATTGTTTATTCTGTCATACTCCATTCTTAGCTCTGACGCAGTATTACGGGAATATTCATAGCTTTTTTTCTTCTTTTCCGCAAGTATACGGCTATCCTGATATTTTTTTATAAGCTTATGATGTTCACGGAGCTTTGTTCTTTTATCCTCGTTCATCTTTTGCTCCAATGTGATCCTCACAAGCTCTTTTTCACAGTCTTTCAGCCTGTCACGCTCTTCACACATTTCGGCATATTGCTTACTCATCAGCTCAAGAGTATTATTTGTCATTGCTGTTTCTGCTTTGTTTTCGGCAGTCCTTTTGTTCAGCATATTAAGCTCACTAACAAGCTGCTGCAGTTCATCATAAAGCGGCAGTTTTTCCTGCAGCAGTTTTGTTTCTCCCTGCAGTTCGGAAGCCTGCTCTTTATACGGCTCAGCCGCTCTGAAATTCTTCTCAGCTTCGGGCAGCAGCTTTTCGGCAGCTTCAAGGGCATTCTTATTTTCAAGATACTTATTTCTCTTGGACTCCCTTTCCTCAGCCGTGCCTATTTCCCTCTGCTTTTCCTCAAGCTTATCGGATATTTCCTCTATTTTTCTGCTCACATCGGTATAAAGCGTATCATCTTCAGCAATCACGTCAGACAAAAGGCTCAGTATTTCCTCTGTCGGCAGACTGTATTCCCTGTCGGCACAAACTGACTTTATTTCGTCAAGCTTCTCTTTATATTGACTGTCCTCTTGACATGAAGTCAGCATAAGCTTATCACTCATGCTCCTTGAAAGATCTGTACATTCCTTCCTGTAATTCTCTGCGGTTTTAGCAAGTTCATTCTGCAGCTTTTCATAATTTTCAGTGTTGAAAATTGCCCTGAGTATTTCTGTTCTCTGCTTTGTATTGGCAGTAATTACCTGATCGAAAGCCCCCTGAGCTATCATGGAGAGCTGTCTGAATTTATCGCTGTCGATGCCTACTATCTTAGTAATCGGATCTCTGTCATCATCTTTGTTATTTCCCGATTTCTTTTCCTTCTTTAATTCCTCGACAACAGGCTTGTCTCCATCGTATGTAGTAAGCAGGACCTTCGGCTTGCAGACAGATGTTCCTCCGCCTTTTTTGGCTGACTGTTCGTATTCAGGGTTTCTCCTTACGGTGTATTTCTTACCCTTTGACATGAATGTAAGTTCAACATAGGTCGGAATATCCGGAGCTGCATTCTTGCTTCTGAAAAGCCTTGTCTCTCTTTTATCACCGCTTGCCTTTCCATAAAGCGCATAGGAAATTGCGTCAAATATAGTGGTCTTTCCCGCACCTGTATCGCCCGTTATCAGATAAAGACCTTTGGCTCCGAATTTTGTAAAATCTATCTCTGTTTCATGGAGATAGGATAAAAATCCGCATATTTTCAGTTTCAGCGGAAGCATACCGTCACCTCCAAGCCCTTTCTACAGCCTCATTCAGAATGCGAAGCTGTATTTCGTTAAGTTCCCTGTTGTCGTGCTGGAGCCGGAAAAGCTCTGTAAATATTTCCTGAGGTGTTTTCTCCTCATGAGTGCCAAGCTCTGCTGAGCTTTTAAAATAGCTGTATGAAGCAAATCGTGAATAAGAAGCCGAAATAAAGTTTTTATAGACCGTTCTCAGCTCAGTGCCGGCAAACGGTACATCGTTATCATCAGTAAGCTCCACATATATATAGTCATCGGAAGCAGGCCCCTGCATCAGCTCACTGAAAGAGCCTTTGAGCTTTCTCATATCATGGAGAGGCTCAAGGGGGACAGTATCCACCTTGACATTTCCCTTTTCTTCAAGCGTAACAATCGTCATGGATTTAGGGCAACAGACCTCTGAAAGAGAGTATTTAAGCGGTGTTCCGCAGTATCTTACAGTGTCCTTTCCGACTGTCTGAGGAGTATGAAGATGTCCGAGAGCGGTATAATCAAAATCATCATACACTGACTTATCCACGCACTCTATACCGCCTATAAGTATTTCTGAATCACACACCGAAGCACCTGCCACATATTGATGCGATACCATTACATTTCTCTCATTCCTGTCTAAGTTCATACGTTCTATTACAGCCTTCACTGCATCTGTATAAGTGGTACAGCTTGTATCAAAGGCATTATTGACATCTGACGGGCGGAGAAACGGAAGAAGGTAGAAGTTTACATTTCCGGACTTATCGGAGAGCTTAACGGGCATTACAGAATCAGAAACTGTCGTACCGAGATATATTTTCTGTTTTTTCATGATATTGTTAAAATACGAAAGACGCTCCGATGAATCGTGGTTTCCGCTGATTATCAGAACAGGAAGCGACAATTCCTCTATTTTTTCTATAAAATCACTGAAAACATTCATTGCCTCCGCTGACGGTCGGCTCTGGTCATATACATCTCCTGCTATGACTACGGCATCAATGTTATTATTGCTGAGATAGTCTGTTATCTGATTGAATATGTATTTCTGATCCTCAAGCATAGATATTTCATTTATCTTCTTGCCGATATGAAGATCTGACAGATGAAGAAATCTCACAGCTAACTCCTCCTCACTGATATTTTCATATCATAATCATACCATACAGAGTGACTGAAATCAAACACAAAAACAATATATAAAGAGTAATTAAACGGACAGAAGCCTCCGGAAAACACGGAGGCTTCTGATAAGGGGTCATTTTGTTTTGTCTGATTGTACATTCTCTGCTTTGACGCCGTTTTTCCTCAGTATCTTATTTCTGAGCTTTTCGCTGCCGAAAAACAGAGCTATAACAAAGCCTGTAATGCAGACAAGTGCAGATACTATAATATTGACAGGCGTAAACACAAAATTATTGACTTCCTGAGTCTGACTCTGATACATGAATTTCATATATATTGCAAGCGGTGAGCCGAG